>CAYJLU010000001.1:0-56020 GCA_964371395.1 uncultured Rikenellaceae bacterium
TATCGCCGCCTTGCAACGGTCTTGTGTGGGCAATGAGCATAAAATAAGTGCCAAGGAAATAATACTTCCCTTGACACTTATAAGTTGTCTTATACCGACTAACTTTTATCGTATAGTGTTGTTATATGCCTACCACTCTAAGATCTTCATAAAGTCATACTCCTCTGGATTATCCACGTACTTTGCAGCACGTTTATAGTCTTGAGGTGTTATGTAGTGTAGATTGTTTAGTGCAATCAATCTGAACTTTTCAGTCTCTACATCCACTAATCTAGGCTTTATTTTACCATATTCATCAGCAACACTATCCATAAATAGTGGAGCAATCGAACCATCTCTGCCGACTGTTACCATACAGCCCGTCTCTTTTCTTTCAAATAGTTCATAAACACCTAGACCTAGACGAGTAGCATACGAAAGGTCGTAGGCAATTGGGCGACAACATCTTAATTCGTAGCCCATCTCGTTTGGACGGCTCTTGACCTTAATTCTTAGATTCTTTAGACGCTCCTGTACAAGCATATTGAAGATATGTGATTTGCTTACATTCCCAAGCTCAGGGTGTCCGTGTTCGTCATAGGTAAAGTTTACACCCGTACCTATAACATCTTCATCTGTCATAAAGTGGAATACCCCCTCTGAAATTATTGCAACACCATACGGAATTCCTAGTAAGCGACGCTTTACCATAGATGATATGACCAGACGTGCAATTTTATCGAAGGTCATCTGTGTTTTGTTGAACATCTCAGGTATGACAATCATAGGGTAGTGGCACGCCGATCCTATACCAAATGCGAGGTGTCCTGCCTCACGCCCCATTGCCGAGACCACGAACCAGTTTCCTGAGGTACGTGCATCCTCATATAGCGTTGTTGCTAGCTTTACACCCTCCTCCTTTGCGGAGTTATAACCAAATGTAGGGTAGCCAGCTGGTAGTGGTAGGTCGTTGTCAATAGTTTTAGGTACGTGGATACTATTTACGTCAATGTTTCTCTCCTTGAGCCACTTACTAAGGCGATTAGCCGTCGATGCAGTATCGTCTCCGCCGATAGTAACTAAGCACTTAACGTTGTACCTCTCGAAGAAATCACTCTTGAACTCCTTATCCTTAGGTTTATATCGACTCATTACAAGTGCTGATCCTCCCCGTGAGTATATATTATCGGCAAAGTCGAAATCGAGGTAAATAAAGTCAGGTTCTTCGGCAAATAAGCTCTTGTATCCTCCATTGAGTCCGATAACTTGGAATCCATTTTGGCTGAAGATTTTAGTAACTGCTCCGATAACGGTGTTAATCCCCGGTGCAGGCCCTCCTGCGCATAGTATTGCTACGGATTGTTTCATAGGTGTGTGTTAGTTTAAGGTTTGGTTAGTTGTATTGTAAAAAAAAGAGGCTGAACTACTTTCAATTCAGTAGCCAGCCTCGATTATTATAGTTTGTTATAGAACGTCTATACAATTTAGGTCTTCAAATGATTGCTTTAGGCGAGCAACAATTGACTCTTCACCCTTACGAAGCCATACACGTGGATCGTAGTACTTTTTGTTAGGTTTTTCTGCACCCTCAGGGTTGCCAAGTTGCGACTGAAGGTAACCTTCATTTTGAGTGTAGAAGTCCTTAATACCGCTCCAGAATGCCCACTGCATATCAGTGTCAAGATTCATCTTAATAGCACCATAACCGATAGATTCTCTAATCTCTTCTTGAGTCGATCCCGAACCACCGTGGAATACAAAGTTTACAGGTTTTTCGGCAGTGTTGTACTTCTCTTGTATATACTTTTGCGATGCGTCAAGAATCTTAGGGTTCAGAACTACGTTACCCGGTTTGTACACACCGTGAACGTTACCGAACGAAGCTGCAATTGTAAAGTTAGGGCTAACAGCAAGTAGTGTTTCGTATGCTTGAGCAACCTCTTCTGGCTGAGTGTAAAGCTTCGATAGCTCAACGTGAGAGTTATCAACGCCATCCTCTTCACCACCAGTGATACCAAGTTCAATCTCAAGAGTCATACCCATCTTTGCCATACGACCTAGATACTGAGCACAGATCTCAAGGTTTTCCTCAAGTGACTCCTCAGATAGGTCAATCATATGCGAGCTAAATAGTGGAGTACCAGTCTCAGCAAAGTGCTTCTCTGAGGCATCAAGTAGTCCATCAATCCAAGGAAGAAGTTTTTTCGCTGCGTGGTCAGTGTGTAGGATTACAGGTACTCCGTAGTGAGCAGCAACTGTATGTACGTGCTTTGCAGCAGCAACAGCACCAATAACAGCAGCCCCTTGCCCCTCAGCCTTGATAGCCTTACCTGCATAAAATGCTGCACCACCATTAGATAGCTGAACGATCACAGGAGAATTTACAGCCGCAGCAGTCTCCAACACAGCATTAATTGTGTCAGTGCCAGTAACGTTTACTGCAGGGATTGCAAAACCTTTTTCCTTTGCGTATGCAAATAGCTGAGATACCTTTTCGCCAGTTAGTACACCAGCAGGGAATTTCTTTTCCATTGGATTTTTATTGTTAAAAGATTAAAAAAATATATGATTAATATTTGCGTAAAGATAGTAATTTTTTTATTTATCTTTATAATTTAGCGAGGAATTTTTCACGATTGACTATGTAGCGTTCGTGCGTGCCCTCGCCAATTAGTCCTTTGGAGTCGTGTGCCTCTACTCTAAATGTGAGTTTACGCCCATCTCTCTGGGTTAGTGTAGCCTTTGCATACACCTCATCACCAACTGCTGTGGCTCTGAGGTGTGCAACGTTTACTAGTGTGCCAACGGTAGTTTCAGCATCTGTGCACTCTGATCCTGCAACATTCATTGCCTCGCCCTCCATTAGTGCTACCATCATTGGTGTAGCAAATACTGCGAGATCACCCGAGCCAACCTCTTTTGCTGTGTGTCTTTGTTCAATTATCATAGTGTTAATTCGATAGAATTTTTTGAGCCATTGCCTCTGCAATAGCATCAAGTTGTAAAAGTTTCTCGGCAGTCGGTGTACCGTGAAGATCAGCCGCAGGTGCAACCTGTTCCCAACCGATAGTCTCGGCAAAGCTCTGAAGGTTTCTAACACCGCCACCATTCCAGCTATACGAGCCAAATAAGCCTAATTCCTTATTCTTAATTCCCATATGCTCTATCTCACGGGTGAGTTGCTCCATCATTGGGAACATATTTGAGTTATAGGCACACGAACCTAGAATCACTCCTCTATACTTCCAAATATCGGAGATTAGGTACGAAAGGTGCGATTTGCTGACATCGTGTACCTTGATCTTATGGATGCCATACTCAGCAAGTTTTCGTGCTAGATAGTCAGCCATCTCCGCCGTGTTGCCATACATTGAGGCGTAGATAAGTACTACTCCGTCTCTTGCAATATATTTACTCCAACGATCATAGAGTTCAATAACCCTAGATGGATTTGTGCGCCATATTGGACCGTGGAGAGGGCAAATTACCTTTATCTCTACTCCTGCGAGCTTTGCAAAGGCCTTTTGTACCATATTAGAATACTTACCCACGATATTAGAGTAGTATCGTCGCATCTCCTCACGATATGACTCAAAGTCAATCTCATCGTCGAAGATAGTGCCATCAAGTGTACCAAAAGTACCAAAGGCATCAGCCGAGAATAGCATCTTCTCAGTGGTACAGTAGGTCATCATAGTCTCTGGCCAGTGAACCCAAGGAGTAAGCACAAATTTAAGGTTATGGTGCCCAAGCGAAAGCTCATCACCATCCTTTACCAGTCGTAGGTTATCCTTAATGCCGTAGTATGCCTCTAGTATCTTGAATGTATTAGCATTACCGACTATCTCGACATTAGGCCAGCGACGTATTACTGCTGCAATCTCGCCTGAGTGGTCAAGCTCCATATGGTTGATGATTAGGTAGTCAAGATCTTTGCCGTCGAGTGAATCTTCGACCATAGCCAGAAATGACTCTCCGCTCTGTCCCGCCTCGATAGTATCGAGTAGTGCGGTCTTTTCGTCTCTAATCAAGTATGAGTTATAGCTAACACCATTTGGTAGTGGCCACATATTCTCAAATCTCTCCTTACGCCTATCATTTACACCTATGTAATAGACATTTTCGATTACTTTAATTTTCATTGTTTTTTCAGGGATTTTTCTTTAACAAAAATAGAATTTTTATAATAGTTCTGCCTCGGCATTAGCGTGAATACAGGCTACATATTCGTCTAGGTAATCCTGTCCCATCTCTTTTGCCATAGGATAGAATGGGTTCATAATTGTAGTGCGCAGTACAAAGAGACCGTGCTTCTTATACTCCTCACGTGTTACCTTAAGCCTAGTTAGAACCTCTTTGATTGAATCATAACTATATAGCGAGTCGAAGAACATAGTCTTGCTTACATAGTAGTCATACTTATTACTTGAGCGAGGTGCATCAATTTTCTCTATTGCCATTCGACAGTAGATACCATCGTTAAACTTATTTGCTTCCTCTAGCGACATTGTACCATCGACCTGACCATTCTCTAGTACGGGACGCATCACAAAGCAAATCAAATTACTATCAGCCTTATGTAATGGAATGAATGTAAATTTACGTCCGCTACACTTTATATCCTCAATCCTCATTTTCATAGCTGCCTTTGCTGCATATTCATCAAAGTCGGCTAGGTGACCCTCGAATAGCGTTTGTAGGCGTACTGTACTCTGAAGTGAAGATTTTATAATCTTACCGTGTCCTATGATATTCAGCGGGATGGTCTTATGTGCAAGATAGCACGAGGCTGCGGCAGCTCCCGGCTTTGACCCCTCAAGAATATAGCTACCAACCTCGTTAATCTCTGGAGCTTTGTCATATTCTATAACCTCCTCGCCGTAGAAGATATATGGAGCCTCTTGCTTGATATGTTCTACTACGACGGAGTGTTTAAACGATACAATACCTGCTGGATATGGTGTATAGCCAAGTTTATGTGGGTCGATGGTAACGGAGTCAGACTCAGGGAATGCCATCCACGATCTATATACATTTGGGTCGTGTTGCCAAATATCCTCGGAGGTTGAGCCTACCATATTCTTATTTATACGTTCTTGATACTCTTTGATAGAGTCAGGATTTTTTACATCATAACCACAGAATAGTGTACGGATATATCCACCCCAAGCTGCATCAATATGTAACCAGAACGAGCGATTCTGAGTCTTGGATAACTCCTTACGTAACGAAACAATTTCGTGTACTGGATCAATGGCACCCTCTTCGGTTGTACCTGTAATAGCTATAACGGCAGCAACATACTCGTCCTCAGCGAGGTTTAGTAGCTCGTCACGTAGCTTACCACAATTTATTCTAAAGCGATGATCTACGTCGATAAGGCGTACGGCTCTCTCGCCGTAGCCAAGAATATTTGCCGCTTTCTTTACAGAGTAGTGTGCAGATGGTGATACGAAGATTACGGGTCTAACTCCTAGTCTGTGGAGTATATCCGTTAGTCCGCAACTAATAACATTATAATCGCTATTTTTAGTTGCCTGCGAAATTTGAGTCGTTGCACTCTTTAGATCCCAACCATAGTTCTCCACTAGAGTTCGTGTTAACTCCCTCACCATAAATAGAGCAGTAGTAGGGTTTAGAGCGAGCATAGTCCTATTCGTACACTCCTTAATATCTACCGTCTCTCCGTTAGGAGTTGTAATTGCAAGGTCAATTTGGTTATTCTCGCAAAACTCACGCACAATAAATGGAATGAACTTAGCGGTTCGAGCAACCCATAAAGCCTCGATATTTGCAACAGTACCCCCAGAGGTGAGGTGCGTCCAAGCATTTTTACCGTCATAGCCTAACATATTAGCTATCATAACACCTACCTCAAGCTCCATTGGTACTGCAATTGGAGAACTCTCACCACTCACATTATTGGAGTTGTAGAGCATACCTGCCATATAGCCTACAACTGAAGGTAGAGTCTGCTCCGATACCATATGAGCTAGGTAACGAGGTGAATAGTTAGGGTTATTGGACTTAAATGCAGCTAGAATTTTATCTAGCTCTGAACTCATTTTATCTATCCACTCTTCATTCTGTCGAATTGTAGTACGTTGAAACACTGCATTATCGTTAGGGTAGTTGTTTCTTCGCCAGTGAGCGTGGTCTCTGAGAATATAGACTAAAAACTCTTCCCAAATTGAGTTTTGTTCGCCCTTAGGGCCCATAAACCAAGCGGAGTGAGATGTTTTTTTCATAGGGTGATTTAGGGTAAATTAGGTTGTTGGTTAATTATATCATTCAACAGCTAGCTGCTGTACTTGTCTTGTTGCAATTTTAGGGTTGGCAATAACATTACACCCATTGACACATCCTCCCTCACAAGCCATCACCTCAACCATATTGCCCGGGCAGTTATTTACATATCCCTTGAGTTCACGAATCGATTGTTTTGTGATACCATTGATTACTATTGG
Organism: uncultured Rikenellaceae bacterium; assembly: GCA_964371395.1. Classification (GTDB taxonomy): domain Bacteria; phylum Bacteroidota; class Bacteroidia; order Bacteroidales; family Rikenellaceae; genus Mucinivorans. The sequence goes on from CAYJLU010000001.1 coordinate 6,447, forward strand.
TTTCATCTCGTATCTATCTCCAACCTGCTTCTGAACTGCGGCAGCTACTCCAGCTGTTGCAGCATAACCTCTCGATGAAGCCTTGATCTGGCTGTCGAGTGTTATTGTAGCCTCTTGGTTAATATCTATGCCTAGTGCGACCATTGCGGTTCCCACCTCCTCGAACGATAGTACATAGTCTACATTTGGATCGCCAAATGCCTCGTGTCTTTTAGCTAGGCACGGACCTATAAATACTATCTTTGCATCGGGGTTATTACGACGAACAATCTCCGCTGCGTAGTACATCGGCGAGCGAGTATGAGAAACAAAAGGCTTAACCTCTGGTATGTGTTTAGCCGCAAGACGATAGTATGATGGGCAGCAAGACGTTGTCATAAACTTCTCGCCAGCCTCCATCTTCTCGATAAACTCCTCTGCCTCATTAGCAGTGGTAACATCTGCACCCTTGGCAACCTCCTCGACCTCATCAAATCCTAGCTTTTTGATAGCAGATAGTATTCTATCGAGCGGGGTTTTGAACTGCCCAGCTATTGCAGGGGCAACGATAGCGATGGTCTTTTCGTCGTTATTTTTCAGTGATTTATAAACATCTATAATGTGCGAACGCTCCATAATTGCACCGAATGGGCAAGCTGATATACAGCGACCACAGTAGATACACTTCGAGTGATCTATGACTTCTTTTCCTTTCTCGTTTTTAGAGATTGCACTCACAGGACAGCTCTCCTCGCACGGTACTGGTTGGTAAATAATGGCGTGAAAAGGGCACGCCTTCATACACATTCCACAGTTAACGCAGTTCGAGCTTTCGATATGCGCTTGCCCATTGGCAAAGAAAATAGCCTTTTTATTACAACTACTCTCGCACGGGCGGGCAACGCAACCACGACACATATTAGTAACCACATAGTTTACTTTAATACACGCAGAACACGCTTCATCCATTACCGACATCGGACTTTTACCTACTTGGGTACGAGCAAATGCTTCTGTACAGTACTCACTAAGTCGAGTACGTTCGTCCTTTTCCTCCTCAATACCAAAGCCTAATACTCCCATTGTTCGGAACTTTAGCATAGCTCTATCCTTATAGACACAACACCTAGTGACCTCAGCATCACGAGGGCGCATAATATATGGAATATCATCAATGTTTTCGAGAAGGTCACCACGATCCAAGTGCCCTATAACTCTGGTTAAAAGCTCTCTACGAACTAGATCTGATTTATTTATAGCCATTATATTATCTTATAAATTTGGGGGTTAAAGGGTGCATTGCACCCTAATTTCATCTATAATTTTATCCTTAGTAGCACTGCTTATTACAGTGTCGCCAACCATAGCAAATGGAGCCTTTCCAGCCTCTTCACCTCTATTGCAGAGATCTAGGCAAGTTACTCCTCTTATATCAACTACCGAGATTAGTTCTTCGGGTAGTTGTTCGTCAAGGAGTTGAAGTTCTGATCCACCCATTACGTAGCACATTGTGCCGCAACATAGCTTTACAATTACCTTTTCCATAGTACTAAAAATTTAAGTTTGTTTGTTATATCTACTAAGTAAAGTTAAGCATTCTTTACTAAAAATCAAAAAAAGTATCCCTACTTTTCAGGGCGCATCTGCGGGAAGAATAGTACTTCTTGTATTGAGGTCTGTCCCGTCATAAACATAGTAAGGCGGTCGATACCTATACCCATACCCGAACACGTTGGCATACCATACTCAAGTGCACGAATGAAGTCTCCGTCGATAAACATAGCCTCATCATCACCCTTTTTACTTAGCTCTAGCTGTTCCTCAAATCTCTCACGTTGCTCAATAGGATCATTAAGCTCGCTATATGCGTTGGCTAACTCCTTACCTCCCACAAATAGTTCAAATCGTTCGGTTAGATGAGGTTCCGAGCGGTGACGCTTAGTGAGCGGTGACATCTCAACTGGGTAGTCAATAATGAATGTAGGTTGTTCTAGTAGGTGTTCGCACTTCTCGCCAAATATTGCATCAATTAGCTTACCAACGCCCATTGTCTTATCGGTGTGAATCTCTAACTCAGCGCACTTAGCACGTAACTCCTCCTCGCTTTTGCCCGTGATGTCGAATCCAGTTGCACTCTTGATTGCATCGGTCATCGATAGGCGAGCAAATGGAGCCTTAAAGTCGAAGGTCTTATCGCCAAAGCTCACCTCAGTTGTGCCGTGTAGTGCTAGGGCAACCTTCTCGACCATCTTTTCTGTGAATTCCATCATCCACTTATAGTCCTTATACGCTACGTATATCTCCATAACAGTAAACTCTGGATTATGGGTTCTATCCATACCCTCATTACGGAAATCTTTAGCAAATTCATACACACCTTCGAATCCACCAACAATTAATCTCTTTAGGTACAACTCATTTGCAATACGTAGATACAGAGGTATATCAAGTGCGTTGTGGTGAGTGATAAATGGACGAGCCGATGCTCCTCCGGGGATAGATTGTAGAATTGGAGTCTCAACCTCTAGGTATCCGTGATCGTTGAAGTACTCACGCATAGTATTGATAATCTTTGTACGCTTTAGGAATGTATCACGCACCTCGCTATTTACGATTAGGTCAACGTAGCGCATTCTATAACGAAGTTCAGGGTCAGAGAAAGCATCAAATACCTTTCCATCTTGCTCCTTAACGATAGGTAGTGGTCGTAGCGATTTACTAAGTATTGTGAACTTTTCGCAGTGAACCGATAGCTGCCCTGTTTTTGTTATAAAAGAAAAGCCCTCAACGCCAACTATATCGCCAATGTCGAGAAGTTTTTTAAATACAGTGTTATAGAGTGTAGGATCTCCCTCTGGACACACCTCATCACGTTTGATATAGACCTGAATACGCCCAGTTGTATCTTGCAGCTCAAAGAATGAGGCATTACCCATTATTCTTCTACTCATAATGCGACCTGCAACAGATAACTTCTGCTCTGGTTTCTCTCCCTCACTCTCGATCTGAGCAGCGGTATGCGTTACCTTAAATTCTGCTGCTGGATACGGGTCAATTCCTAGCTCACGAAGCTTTGTGAGCGACTCTCTGCGGATGATTTCCTGTTCTGATAGTTCCATTTTTCTTCTACTTTTATTTTTTTTGTATATACAATCTCAATATTTACTATTTTCTAGAGAAAAGCCTTGCTATTTCACCAAACCACAGTACAATAGATGTACCACCAATCGCAATAGCCCAATTAGTTATGGTCATAGGCTCTACTCTAAATACCTCGCCACCAAATGTAACGATTAACCACTGACCTATAAGTATAAGCCCCATAACAATTACAAAACCTGATGCTTTACTTAAACCCGAAATAGCTAATCGGCCAGATTTATACGCTTTAGCATTCATTAGGTTCCAGAATTGGAGCATAACAAATATGGTAAAGAATAGTGTTTGACTCTGACGACTGATGACCCCACCATCCAGATGTTCGAATAGGAATAGTAGTCCAATCATCCCTAGTACAAAGGCGATACCTACCGCCACAATCTGTCGACCCATTACCCTTGTGATAATAAAATCCGAACTCTTGCGAGGTTTCTTGCGCATTACCCTCTGGTCGGCAGGTAGTGAGGCAAGTGCACCAGCAGCAAAGGTATCCATAATTAGGTTTACCCATAGCATTTGAGTTACAGTAAGTGGAAGATCGAAACCTAGCAGTGCTCCAAGTAGTACGATAAGTAGTGCTGCAACGTTAATTGTAAGTTGGAATAGTACAAATCTTTGAATATTTAGATATACCGAACGCCCCCACATTACAGCTCTGACGATACTCGCAAAGCTATCGTCGAGAAGTGTTATATCACTTGCCTCCTTAGCAACAGAGGTCCCCGAACCCATAGATAGTCCAACATTAGCAAAATTAAGTGCGGGGGCATCATTTGTTCCATCGCCAGTTACTGCCACTACCTCGCCTCGTTTCTGAAGTAGTTGAACTAGTCGCTGTTTATCTTGAGGTCTAGCCCTTGCCATAATCTTCAACTGTGCAGCCCTTTGGTATGCCTCTTCGTCCGATAGAGCCTCCCACTCTGGACCTGTTATTGCTGAAAGTTCAGAATCAGTCGCATCGTCCCATAGTCCAATCTGTCTTGCTATCTCACGAGCAGTTGCAGGGGTATCGCCAGTTACCATCTTAATGCGAATTCCAGCACTAGTACAGCTTGCCACTGCCGCTGGTACATCCTCACGTACTGGATCGGCAATAGCCACAACAGCTTGTAGGGTAAGTCCATCTAGTTCATTTTCTAGATCTTCACCATTGCCACTATACTCCTTAAAGGCGAAGGCTAGGGTACGCATAGCTCTATTTTGGAAATCCAACAACTTCTTTCGAGGTGTTGCAAGATCATTAGAGATGCAACGCTCTAGTACATATTCAGGCGCACCCTTAACAACAAGCAGACGCTTACCCCCGATATTTGCAACAGTAGCCATCATCTTTACCTTAGAGCTAAACGGCATCTGAGACTCAATTCCAGTGCGTAGCTCAGAGTAATCCACACCACTATCCTTTAGCCATAGTAGTAGTGCCCCCTCAGTTGGATTTCCTATTGGTTTTCCGTTAACATCAAGGTTTGCAGTGGAGTTTACCGAAATTGAGCTGTTGAGTAGTTCGATGTCGTCCACCACGCTATAAAGATCAGCTACACGCATCTCATTTTTGGTCAGTGTGCCTGTTTTATCAGTACATATAACAGTCGTCGCACCGATGGTCTCGGATGCGTGCATTTTGCGTACTAGATTATTAGCTTTTAGCATCTTACGCATTGACAGTGCAAGCGATAGTGTTACACTCATAGGTAGACCCTCTGGTACCGATACAACGATAAGGGTAACGCATATCATAAAGTAGTTAAGCACTGATCCTGCCATCTCAAGCGAGATCCAACTGCTAGCCTCAAATGCTTTCACTCCGAATGGAAGTCCAATCATAGCAATACCCGAAAATGCTAGTATGCCAAGGATAATCCAATACACCACGCCCAATTTTTTTGCGTGTGGAGGTGTCTCTTTTTTCTTGCCTGCGAGTTCAAAGGCATCGTGCACCATAGGTAGCCATACTGGACCTAGCATAAAGAATAGTCCAAAGAGTGCAGCTCCTAGCAGTCCTTTTTGCCCTAGCGAAGCAGAGCTAAGGTCCCCCCAGAATAGGCTTTGAACCGTAAGCATTGTAAAGGTGCATAGAGCAATAATGAAGCCTACTACTCCTATTAATTTTGCTAGTCTTTCTAATTGTTTGGTCAGTGGGGTAGACTCATTAACCTTTTGCGAGGCGAGTGAGGCTACTTGCCCAAATTCGGTTGAATCACCAACTCTAATAATTTCGGCTACACAATTACCCTCAAGGATCGTTGTGCCACGCAGGATGTGGTTACTAGGATATGTCGCCTCGCTATCGAAATCCGCCTCAATAGTGGTCTTTTCTATTTGTAGCTCACCGGTCAATGTTGACTCATTTACCGATAACTCAGTTGTCTCAAGCAGTAGTGCGTCGGCTGGAATCTCCTCGCCAGTATCTAATACTATTATATCACCGACAACAAGCTCTTGCTTCTCGATTTGGTTGAGTGCACCATCTCTATAAACTTTATAGAGCGTTTGTTCGTTAATTTGGTTTAGTAGATCGAACTTCTTAGCCGCATCTCTCTCGAAGAAGAACGCTATGGAGGTAGACAGTAGAATTGCCACGAATATACCGATAGTCTCGAAGTACTCACCGTGTGCAATCGAGATTAGTAGTGATAGGCAAGCTGCAACGATTAGTATGCGAATTACAGGGTCATTGAATTTCTCTAAAAACAGCTTCCACATTGGTTCACGTCGAGGTGGGGTAAGTCTGTTTGTACCGTGTTTCGCTTTACTTTCTGCAACTTCCTGTGCGCTGAGTCCTCGTTTTGTAGACATATTTTAATCTAGAATAGTTATATTTGTGTATTAAATGGCAAAAGTAGTTAATTTTACCGAATTACTAAGCAAAAATGAGGCTAAAAATTATGGATAGACGGATATTAAAGTTTTTACATAGGCAGTTTATTATGTCACTATCGACCATTTCTGATTCTGGGAGTTGGAGCGCAAATCTTTTTTATGCCTATTCTAGCGAGTATAAAGCATTGATATTTACCTCATCTGCTGATAGTCGCCACATTGTCGAGGCACTAAAAAATCCAGAGGTGAGCATAGCGATATATCGTACCTCAATGCGTATAGCATCCCTGCGTGGAGCTCAGATATTAGGCGAACTTCAGGATATTGGCAACAATGCGGAATTAATCGACCATTGCCAGAGACTATTTAGGCGTAGATTCCCATTAGTACTAGGCAAATTAAGTGATATGTGGATGGTAAAGCTCAAAGAAGTTAAATATACTGATAATCGCCTCGGATTTGGTTCTAAAATCTACTGGAAAGGGCAAAGTTACTAAAAAGTTACCTTCAATTTATCTATTAATATTGAATTTTGCTTAAATTTGTGGCTGATTATTAATACACAACAATAATACTATTTTATGAAATACCTAATTGTAGGCCTAGGAAATCCGGGCAGAGAGTATGAAGAGACTAGACATAATATAGGCTTTAAGGTTTTAGATGGCATTGTTGCAGAGCAGAATGACGTGGTATTCAAGACAGAGCGGCTAGGCGATGTGGCAACTATAAGGGTGAAGAACAAACTATTGACACTCTTAAAGCCATCTACTTATATGAATCTAAGTGGTCGAGCAGTTGACTATTGGATGAAGAAAGAGGGAATTACACTTGATAATGTATTGATAGTAGTAGATGATATTGCCATCGACTTAGGGGTTCTTAGGATGAAGACTAAGGGTTCAGACGGTGGGCATAATGGGCTAAAGGATATAAATGCGGTACTTGGTACACAGAGCTATGCACGGCTGAGGGTAGGAGTCGGTGGAGATTTTCCTAAGGGAGCGCAAATTGACTATGTTCTAGGCGAATTTTCAACCCAAGAGAAAGAGCTAATGCCAGAGGTGATTGCCGACTCAATCAGTGCAATAAAGAACTTTGTGCTTATGGGTGCTGCAAGGGCTATGAATATTGCTAATACTAAAAAAGTTAAGGAGTAATGGGAGTAAGAGCGGATAAATTTATATGGGCAGTGCGACTCGCAAAGACACGAGCTGATGCCTCAGATGCCTTGAAGGGCGGTAGAATCGTTGTAAATGGTGTCAATGCAAAGCCGAGTCGTGATATAGTAAAGGGTGATACTATTGGAGTGAAACGTATGCCTGCAATATTTTCATACAGAGTAGTGGAGCTTACAGAGCGTAGGGTTGGGGCAAAGTTAGTGTCAGATTTTCTGTTGGATGTAACCCCTCAGAGCGAGCTTGATAAACTAGAGATGGCGAAGTTCGCAGCCGCAGGACAGAGAGATAGGGGGGCTGGTCGCCCAACTAAGCGTGAACGACGAGAGATAGAGGAGTTCTTTGAGATGGACTAATCTCGTTTGTGCACTATGATTTTTTTTTACAAATTAGTGAATTTGGAGATTTATGGTGAATTTATTGTCTAAAGGGAGAGGGACTAATAAATTTTTGTGCTCTTTAGTTCTTCTTTAGAGTAAAAATCTTGCTTATTTAAAGTGTTATTTCATTTTATTTTGTAAATTTGTGCGATTTTTAAATATTTTGTTCATATGTGGCAATGTAATATTGCCACCATAAAACATAAATAGAGGCAGTAATAGGTAAACAATATTTTTAGTAAATGTCAGAGATGAAAATTAAAAAATCAGGGGCGACCCTAAGTAAAATTGTTCAAATTGGTGAGAAGTTAAAGGTGTTAACAGCTCAAACTGGTAAGGAGTATATTCCTCTGAATCGTGGAGTTAATTCCGTGGTCAATATTGATCTTGAGGAGGTGGTAAAGACAATTGACTTTAATTCAACTGATATTCAGGTCTATCCACCAGCAACAGGATTTGCACCTCTACGTGAGGCTATCAATCAGGAGTACTTTCAAGGTAAGAGTGATAAAGATAATATCCTTATAACCGCTGGAGGTATGAATGCGCTTGACCTTATTATTCAGACTGTTGATATCGAAAAATTATTCCTTCCGATATACTACTGGGGCTGTTACTTCCAGATGTTGCAAGTTCGTGGTATAGGTAATGCAGAGTATTCGGCACAGAGCGAACTATATGATAGAATTGAGGAACTAAAGGGTAATGCGGTATTAATATGTGATCCGGGCAATCCTCTAGGGGAGAAGTATGACGATGAGGAGCAGTACAAGTTGATTAAGACTCTTAGTGATGCAGGTGTAGTAGTATTCTTTGATTCGCCTTACCGCCGTATCTTCTTCGATGAAAATGATAACTACTATACTCGCCTTAGTGAACTTGAAAATGTAGTAATTACCGAGAGTTTTAGTAAATCAGTTGGACTTAGTGGTCAACGTCTAGGTTTTATTCACTCTACCAATAAGGAGTTGAATCTTGAGCTTGCAATTCGTTTAATGTACTGTACTAATGGTATTAATGCCTTTGCGCAACAATTAGTTCTGCGCCTACTAACCTCTAGTGAGGGTAAGAAAGCAGCGCAAGAGTTTAAGGATACCACAGCTCAACATATTGCTCTAAATATCGAGTACCTCGCCGAGCGTGGATTACTTGCCCAAGAGTATTACAGTGGTCCAACTCCAAGGGGTATCTTTGTGGTTGTTAATAAAACCGAGGAAGAGCTACTAGAACACTATATCGGTAGTGTATCCCTAGCATTCTTCACTAAGAGCCAGAAGGAGGTTGCGAGCCGTTATGCAAGAATCTGTGTATCGGTTCCCCACGATAAGTTCAAGGCTTACTTTGATGCAGTAAAGTAAGGGGTTAATTTAATAGAAAACAAAAGAGAGCGTAAAATAATTTGTTACGCTCTCTTTTGTTTTCAGGTGGTAAGTGTGGTGTACCTACCCTTTAATTATGGTCTCGGAGGTAATTTCCATATCACTATTCTCAATTGACAGTGAGACGCTACTGGTGTGGCTATCAAACTGAATGTTAATAGGATGTATTTTGTTTCGGATAATCTCAAGGCTCTGATCTTCTGCAAGTGCAGTGGTCATTCCTTTGCTATTGGTGTGAAATGCACTGTAAAGAACATACTCAGAGTAACCCTCCTCGCTCCAGTCCTGACTAAATGGTTCAGTTCCTCGAAGTGAGAGCGGTATGTCGATCTGATCCATATCCGTGGTTAGGAAAATGGATTGCGACCCATCTATATCCAGTGTGATAGTGCCATCTGTAAAGTTTTGTGTAGATATTCGTAGTATAGCATAGACTCTCTTTAGTTCGATATTGAGATTAAGATTTTCGCTGGGGCTGAATATATCGGTATATCCAGCGTAACGAAAGAGTTGTGGCTGTTCAAATGTTTTTGTTGAGCCGTTATAGTTAATATCTGCCGTTCCGCTACTGATGTATGCAAGTTCGGAGTTTGATGTTTGAAAGCTATTGGTTACCTCCGTTGGTTTGGTTAGACCCGTGATAAAAGGTTTATAGTAGCTCTCAGGTGATTTTTGTGCTATAATATCCTTGCCGTTGGTAATCGATGTTGTAGAGATTGAGTACGTGGCATTATCGTTCAGCACGATTGGTGGGAGTGTGTAGCTATCGAATAGTCCATATTGATATGGACTCTTTACACCTTTGGAGTCGTACGTGTATATCTGTACGGCGATAAGATCATTTGTGCTCTGTGATGTACTGGAAAATGCAAGGTTAATAGTATGCTCAGTGCCATTAGTAGGTGTTTCAATAGTAGCTGGTACTTGACAGCTAATGGTAGTAGTTGTGAGTATTATAGCGATTATTAAATGTTTCATTGTTAGTAGGAGGTTAAGGTGTGATTATCCTCTCAAATATACCAATGAATAACCTGATTTCAAAGCAATTGATGTGTTAATTTACGATTATACTTTTATCTTGTATAGTGATGAGTATACCGCAATTCAGTGTAGAATTGTAGTGTAATCTAATACCATAGAGTTTAAAAAAAATACAGAATGTATTTATTATTTTCTTTTAGGTATTAAATATTGTAAAATTAACAATTTAATATTAATATATAGAATCATACCCCATCTTTGTATAGCAATTAGAGCTAAGGGTTTATTGAGTAAAAATTTCTTGATCCCAATTAACAAAATAGACCCTCTCTGTGGAGCGAGTTATAGCAGTGTATAACCACCTCTGAAAGTCACGAGTTAGTGGCTCTGATCCAAATAACATCCTGTCAATAAGAACTCTATTCCACTGACCACCCTGCGCCTTGTGGCAGGTTATGGCATAAGCGAACTTAATTTGTAGTGCTCCCCAGTACTCATTATTTAGGATCGCACGATACCTTTTACGCTTCTCGCCAATGTCATAGTAGTCCTTCTCGATTTCAAAGAATAATCTTTCACTTTGTTCACGAGTAAGTGATGGAGCATCGCTATATAGTGTATCAAGCATAACCTTACACTCAAGTTGATAGTTGTCATAGTCAGGAAGTCGAAGTTCTACGGTGGCGTATCTGAAGCCGTATATTTCGTGGTGTCTAATAACACGTTCTACTATGGCAATGTCACCGTTGGCAATAAAATCGAGTTTAGGGTTATTCTCCCTCTGGGCAATAGCATAGTTATTCTTTACTACCATAATCATATCGCCAGCAGCTAGCTCCTCCTCAATGTCCAGCACAGCACTTCTTATACCTCTGTTGTACTCAACGGCTCGTTTGTTGGATCTCGTAATTACAATGGTCTGCTCTCTGGTGACCTCTCGATAGCAATCCTCAATAGTCTCTATAAGTTCACTCCCAACAATACTTCGTACGTCACTAGCTTCTATAATTTTGGGTAACTCCACAACACCTTGTTCGAGTAGTGTGCGTATATTAGTGGCATTGCGTAGAATGGCTGAATTAAGCCCCTGTCCCTTACGTACAACCTCCTTTAGAGAGCCATAATGTATAGTTCCATATAGTCCCATTTGGTACGGGTCGAGTGCAGGAGAGGTGTCAAGTCCAACTGGTGGGAGCTGTGCATCATCACCTATAAGAATAAGTCTATTAAAATCCCCTTGGTGTATATACTCTAGGAGGTCGTCTATAAGCCTACCCGAACCGAAAGATGACTCCTTAGTCGAGGAGCTACTATTCGATAGCATTGAAGCCTCGTCCACTATATACACGGCGTGGTTATCCTTATTGTGGTTTAGTGAGAATAGCCCACCTCCAGCCGCTAGTGACTTTTGGCGGTATATCTTTTTGTGTATCGTAGATGCGCTATATCCGCTGTATATCGATGCAACCTTAGCAGCCCTTCCCGTTGGAGCCATAATATGGAACTTAATCTGTAAGGAGTTTAAAGTTCTGACCAGTGCCGATATAATAGTTGTTTTACCAGTACCTGCATAACCGTTTAGTATAAAAATATCAGTCTGGTCACCCTCGAAAATGTATCGAGAAAGTGAATTTATTATATTTTTTTGTTGTTCTGTTGGTGGAAATTCAAAATTATTGTATATTTGGGTCGCAATATGGGGTGAGAACATCATTTTGTGCTTCAAGAAAATAAAGGCAAAGATAACAAAAACTAAACAATATGAAAGCAATTTTCCAAATTATTCTAGTCGTAGCAGTCGGATTTCTGAGCTACTGGCTCTATTCAATGATTACTACACCAGTTGAGTTTAATGAAGTACGTGAGGCTCGTGAAAAGGTTGTAGTAGAACGTCTTAAAGATATTCGTACAATTCAGCGTTCATTCCGTAACGAGTACGGTCACTTTGCTGGTTCGTTCGAAGACCTTATCCACTACTACAACAATGACTCACTTGAGGTTCAATTCGCAATGGGATCTGCTGATGATTCAGCTGCTATGGGTAACCTAGTTCGTGTAACTACGTATGTTAAACTTAAAGATACACTGTTTAACCACCGTGGCACTAACTTTAGTATTGATGAAATTCAATATATTCCATACTCTGAATTGGCTACTGGAAGCAAAGTTCGCTTTACACTAGATACTACTACAATTGAAACTGATTCTGAGGTATTAGTTCCTGTATTTGAATCATATGCTCCGTATGTTCAATTCCTAGGTGACCTAGACGAGCAAGAACTTATCAACTATCGTGACATTAAGGTTAATACACTCAAGCGTGCCGATGGGCTTAGAGTTGGTAGTATTACCGAAACCAATAACGAAGCAGGTAACTGGGAGTAATCTCTAGAGTCTCTGGGTTTTGGCAACTTGAGCTATAAATCATAGCTAAAATCTCAAAACAACTACACTTGATATGCCGATAGATAAAACTATGAATATATATCAAAAAGAACTATCCATTCAGATTACACTGAGTGGATTTTCTTTTTCTCTAACCACCCCACAATGTACTACTAGTGGAGTGTATGAGTCGTATGAATTTGATACTGTATTAGAGCCATACTATGCGCTAGAGTCTGTGGTTGAGTGGAGTGTTCCTCAGGTGCTTATTGTACCATTTGAACTATTCGACCATAGCTCCATTGATCACTACTTGAGTACAGCTGCTATGTTGAATCCTCAGAGTGAAAGATCGATGTTTGCAGTCAGGGATAGTTATGTGGCAGTGTGGGCGGTACGAGATGAACTCTATGATTATATAGATAGCCGCCTATTGAATGCTGGACATACACATTCCTTGCTCAGAGTAATTCAGAGTGCTATGGAATCAGAGGCAAAACAAAACTCTTTAATGGTCATAGATATTGACGATGCCTTGACTATGCATTTAGCTCTTAGGGTCTCTGAGGAGTTAGAGTATGCGCATTCAATAAAGATTGTAAGTGCTCAGGATGTTCTTTTTTATGCCAAGCGTATTGCCCAAGAGCGTGCAGTAGCCTCGCCCTCGATTGTTATGAGTGGTAGTGGAGTAGAGTCAGCCTATATACTACTATCGAGATACTTTACAGATATTACAATTAAATAATCAAGACAAAATGCGTATTGTAGCAGGAACACACCGAGGTCGTATCATCACACCTCCACCAACTCTAAAGGCTCGCCCAACTACGGACTTTGCTAAGGAGAACTTATTTAATTCCCTTAGTAATCTATATGATTGGCAGGATGTTTCATTTCTTGATCTATTCTCGGGGACTGGTTCATTGAGTTATGAGGCGGCTAGTCGTGGAGCACATAGAGTACTATCGGTCGAAGGAAACTCTGCTCATCAACGCTTTATTTCACAGACTGCCAAGTCGCTGAAACTCGATGTAATACAATCAGTTAGAAGTAATGTATTTACATTTCTAAAGAGTTCATTTACCGAAAAGTTCGATATAGTCTTTGCTGACCCGCCATACGATATGGACGAGCTTGAGACCATCCCTCAGTTAGTGCTTGATAAGGGGTTATTGAGTGAAGATGGGGTCTTGGTATTCGAGCATTCATCTTCATTTGACTTCAGCGATCACCCTAACTTTTCGCAGATGAAGAGATATGGCAGTGTCCATTTTTCACTATTCTTACCATAGTTCCATAGTGCGGAGTGGAGGCAACTGTAAATATAGTACGAGCATCGGCAGGTTCAGGTAAGACCTACCTACTATCGGCACGTTATATTGCAGCTGCTATGGTCTCCCCAGATGCCTTCCGCTCGATTCTTGCAGTTACCTTTACCAATAAGGCAACAAAGGAGATGAAGGAGCGTATCATTAGCCAACTCCATCAACTGAGCATTGGCTCAGATCGTGCCTTTGCAGATACTATTGCCTCAATAACTGGATATAGCCACCCCGAGGTTAAGAGCCGAGCTGTTATAACACTAGGTGCAATACTTAGGGATTACAGCTCATTTTCGGTCTCTACTATTGATAGGTTTTTTCAGCGTATTGTTCGCAGCTTCTTTCGGGAGTTGGGCCTTGATATAAGTTATGAGGTGTTAATCGACCAAAAGAGAGTGCAGAGCGACGCAATAGAGGCTATGGTTGAGCGTAGTGTGGAGGATAGAGACCTTGCAAGGCAGATATGGCGAATAGTTAACTCTCAGATAGAGAAAGGTAAGAAGATTAACTTTCAGAGGGATCTAGGCAAGATATTCTCTAGTGCTATTGATGCGGGGTTTTATGCGAATCACAGTGTGGAGATAGGCGAGATCGAGAATCTTTACCAAGAGCTTCAGCAGATATACGATCAGACCAAACAGAGCATTGTGGAGTTATGTAGTGAGGCTTGGGAGTTGATAACCGATAATGGAATATCGCTTAGTGACTTTAAGTATGGCAAAGGTTCTTTTGCCAACTACTTTAAGCAGATTTCTCAGAGTAGCGTGATTAAGTCACCTGCAAAGAGATTTCGTGCCATAGCAGAGTCTCAAAACCCAAATGATGCGGTACCAAAGGGTAAGGGTAAGGCTGAACTCCTTGCAATTCTACCTCATATAATGGAAATTACCACTGCTGTAATATCGCTATATGATAGTAGTGAGAGTATGATGATGACCTTCGAGGCTATATCCACTAACTTTGCACGATATACAGTGCTACGTAAGTTATCCGAAGAGTTAGATAGTATACTATCGCAACGTGGGCAACTCTCAATTGCCTCGACCTCTTCGCTTATAAAACGTATAACCGAGGGTTCAAGCGTTCCATTTATATTCGAGAGGCTGGGCACGAAGTACACGACAATTTTCATCGACGAATTTCAAGATACATCGCAGAGTCAGTGGGATGGTTTCTTACCACTTATCCAAGAGGCAGCTGCGAAGAGTAGTAGAGGAGCTGTACTAATAATCGGTGATATTAAGCAGGCTATATATAGATGGCGTGGGGGTGATTGGCGACTACTTGGCGGTAGGGTTGAGGAAGATTTGGAGGGTTACACCGACTCAAAAACCTTAACAACATCGTGGCGTAGCGATCAACGTATCATTGAATTTAATAACAGCGTCATTAGATCTGTGGTTGATTATGGAACCAGCGCAATTTTGAATTTTTTGGAGGATGCAAGCGAATCTATCTCTATGGATTTAGAGACTATCTTAGCTGATGCATATAATGACTCTCAACAGAGCGTTGCTCCCCATCGAGTAGGAACTATGAGGGGTTATGTGGAGGTCTCTTATTTGAGTCGACAGGAGGGTTTACCTTGGGTGGTCGAACGCATCAAAGAGCTTTGTACTAGATACACACCATCTAGAATTGGTGTATTAGTTC
Organism: uncultured Rikenellaceae bacterium; assembly: GCA_964371395.1. Taxonomy (GTDB): domain Bacteria; phylum Bacteroidota; class Bacteroidia; order Bacteroidales; family Rikenellaceae; genus Mucinivorans. The sequence goes on from CAYJLU010000001.1 coordinate 21,683, forward strand.
GAGGAAAGAGGGAGGGTGTAATGGTAGCCGATGCTTTGACAGAGCACGGCATTGAGTTTATGAGTGAGGAGATGCTTGCGGTATCAAGCTCACTGACTGTGCGTTTTATTGTCAATACACTAATCTACTCGCTCTATGTCGACGAAATAGTACTTAGAGCTATGGAGCAGTATTTAGGTAGGGTAGTGGAACCTGAAGAAGTTGCAAAAGTAGCCGAATTCAAGATGATGAATCCATTAGAGGCAGTCGAGGCAACTATTTCGTTATTTGGGATAGGAGACAGAGAGTTGTATTACCTTCAATCACTCTATAATATATGCTATGTGGTAAGTCGTCAGGGAGGAACTATTGCCTCTTTCTTAGAGCAGTGGGACGGTGGGCTAAAGGATAGCTCAGTTGCTCTACCACACTCTAATAGTGCGGTAGTGATAATGACTATACATAAGGCAAAGGGATTAGAGTTTGATGCGGTGGTAGTACCGTTTGCCGATTGGGATCTGTACCCTCAGAGTAAGCAGTATATGTGGCTTAGTAGTGAGATTTCTCCCTACTCTCACTTTGGTCTGTACCCGATATGCTATACCCAGAACATTTCAAAGAGTGTCTATGCTGATGATTACTATCGAGAGGGAGTAAGTTCAGTGGTGGATAATGTCAATTTATTATACGTTGCCCTAACTCGTGCTCGTACAGAGCTATATATCGGGCTAGGAGATTATAGTACAGCAACGAAGATAACAAATATCGGCAAGCTACTATACCCAGCTCTTAGGGATATGCTAGGCGGTGAACTTACATTTGGAAATAAGGATAGTAGTGTATCACGCTCTGAGATTCCTCAACAAAGCAGTAGTGCACTGAATCTCTTAGAGTTTAAGAGTTACAGTGCACCTGAATTAAAGATTATAGAGGAGGAGGAAGTAGATGAATACTTCGAGCCACCTGTCTAGTTAAATTAGATCTAATAGTTCCCCAATGTTACCACAACGTGAGGTAATCTCCAAGAAGTACTCTTCGGTCTGTTTCGATGGCACAATAATTCCGTGGCTATTGGGATGCTTCACCAGATACTCAGCACCATAGTTATGTAGAGCCATTGTCGCATCAATATAGCGTAGATGGGTCGGCTCGTCAAGGATAAAGTTTATGGTTCTCTTCGAGCATAGAGTCCTATCGGCTGGTATTGAATCTCCATACTCATCCTCTGCTCCCATATTAGCAAGAAGTGCGTTACTGTTATTGATAGCCCCTAGCGATACGGTCTTAGATAGTGCACCCTCAACCCCCGTTGCCATTACAATACAGTATGCACCCTCAACCAACTCGTCAACCCTCTTTTTATCTCTATGGTCGACTATTTGTAAACCTTCAATACCCATATTTGGATCCGATACAACTGCAATATCTGCACCATAGCTCTGTCCATAGCGTACAATTCCACGGCCAACCTTACCGCTACCAAATACAACTAATCGTTTCCCTTGCCATTGGTTATAGCCCAACGAGGACATTGCTCGAAAGAAGCTCTCACCCGTGCCAAGTTCAGTCTCAAGTCTTTTAATACGTGAGGAGTCAGCGGCATAGCATCTCACATTAGCTGCTCTATATTTTTCTATACCAGAGCGTGTTAACTCCACATACCCCACAGTTGCAGTGGTGTTAATATACGATGCAGCACAGTCTAGTATAATATCCGAAGAGGTCAAACTCTGTGGCGTAGCGATTTGAAGTCCTAGCTCTGATTTACAAAACTCTAGGACAGTCTTATCAGCCGAGATAAACGAGCTTTCACCTAGTATTAGTTCAGCTCCAGCGGCAAGTAGCGCACGATGCTTTAGTAGTGTGTTGCTAAATATCGGAGTAACATCCACTACCCTTAGCCCCTCTAGTGGCTTAGTTTGCTCCCATAGCTGGAACTGCGCCTCAAGTGTAGGGTAGTCCTCCTTAGTGTATCTACCCTTAAGAAATTCCTCTATTTTATGTACACTTTGCATTCTATTGTTGACTTACTCTTTTGATATTAACTCTTGCAACATATCCTTTAGTCTCTCTATATTATAACCCGTAATCGAGCTAATAAATATAGAGTTAATACCCTCTGGTAGCTCTTTCTTCATCTCCTCAATTAGCTCCTCATCGAGCATATCTGACTTTGTGATAGCCAACATACGCTCTTTGTCGAGAAGTTCAGGGTTGTGTTGTTGAAGCTCATCGATTAGTATTTCGTACTGTTCAGTGATACTTTTAGCATCGGCTGATACCATAAATAGTAGTACAGAGTTACGTTCAATATGTCTGAGGAATCTTAGCCCTAGTCCACGACCTTCTGCTGCCCCCTCAATAATACCCGGAATATCTGCCATTACAAATGAGCTTTGCCCACGACCCTTCACAATACCAAGATTAGGCTCTAGGGTGGTAAATGCGTAGTCGGCAATCTTAGGTTTTGCAGCTGATACAACGCTCAGAAGTGTAGATTTACCAGCATTCGGGAATCCTACAAGTCCTACGTCAGCTAGAACTTTAAGTTCCAATATAAAGTTGCCCTCTTGGAGTGCACCACCAGATTGGGCATATCGTGGTGCTTGATTAGTAGCAGTACGGAAGTGCCAGTTACCCTTACCTCCTCTGCCACCTTTACAGAGTATTACCTCCTCGCCAGCCTCTACAACCTCTGCCACCTGCTCATAGGTTTCAGCATCCTTTACTACTGTGCCAAGAGGAACATCAATGTACACATCCTCACCATCCTTTCCGTGCATACGTGCACCGCCACCTCGCTGCCCACTCTCTGCCAACCAGTGACGATTATATCTGAGGTGAAGTAGTGTCCAGTGGTGCGTAGAGCCTCTAAGTATTACATTGCCTCCTCGACCTCCATCACCACCATCAGGGCCTCCAAACTCTACGAATTTCTCTCTACGGAAGTGCGAAGCTCCTGCTCCTCCCTCGCCACTACGTGCGTAAATCTTTGCATAGTCTACAAAATTTGATGATGCCATTTTTCTTTTATTATTTATATTTCTAGTGAGATGCTCTATTCTACCCCCACCTTTACTTTGTTACCTCAAAGAGAACTATACCTGCCGCAACCGAAACGTTGAGCGACTTTTTAATACCTCTCTGTTCAATCTCTACAACTCTGTGGCACTTATCTAGTACCTCAGGGCTTACTCCATCCACCTCATTGCCCAGTACAAAGGCACTACTTAGTGTCTTATTTATACTAAAATTTCGGAGGTTTTCCGAACGTGAACATTGCTCTACGGCAACTACCTCAAACCCACAGGCGATTAACTCATCCACCGCCTCGATAGTTTTCGAAAAGTATCGCCACTTCACACTCAGTTCTGCCCCGAGTGCTGTTTTGTGAATCTCTTTTGATGGTGGAATAGCTGTAATACCGCATAACCACACCTCGTCTATGCCCAGCGAATCCGAAGTGCGTAAAACCGAACCAACGTTTAGTGCCGAACGCACATTATCAAGTATTGCTATTATCATTATTGCTCTGTGTTTCTCTCTAGTGCTTTAGCTGCAAGTTCATAACCCATAAGTCCAAATCCAAATATAGTTCCGCTAGCCACAGGCGCAATTAGCGAGGTGTGCCGAAATGGCTCACGAGCCGTAATGTTAGATATATGAACCTCTACGACCTTTAGTTTTAATGCCATCACTGCCGCTACCCCGTCTGCTATTGCCACTGAAGTATGTGTATAACCACCAGCATTGAGTATTACTCCATTGTAGTTTAACACCGCTGAGTGTAGTGCATCGACTATCTCCCCCTCAATGTTACTCTGAAACAGGTCAATCTCTATTGGTGCTACTCTCTTTCTTAGTGTTGTTAGGTATGTCTCCATATCCATATTACCATAGATATTAGGAGTGCGAACTCCAAGTAAGTTAAGGTTAGGACCGTTAATAATTAGTATCTTCATTACACTATACATTGTGATAATTTACAAAAATACATTAAATTTGCGAGATAATGGATAATTTTAGTTGGGAAATTGCAATTAGTCTCTATCGGGATTACCTTGTATTGGAGCGTTCGCTTAGTGCAAATAGTACTAGTGCGTATATGAGAGATATGCGCTATTTGGTTGATTATGCGAATAATAAAGGTTTGTTACCACTTGAGTTGAGGCAAGCTGACGCAGAGAATTTTGTAGTTTCGCTACACGATAAATCACTCAAACGAACTTCAGTTGCTCGACTTATTTCGGCAGTGAGGGGCTTTTATGACTTTTTGATACATAGCGATAGGTTGGAGTTATCACCCTTCGAGCTTATCGAAACTCCTCGTCTACCTCGTTCACTTCCCGATGTTTTGAGCTATTCGGATATAGAGCGTATTCTACTTACTATTGATCTAAGTGACCCACTTGGACACAGGAACAGAGCGATTCTTGAACTCCTCTATGGGTGTGGACTTAGAGCCTCTGAACTAACCGAACTTAGAGTCGATGATATATTTGAGGCCGAGGGTGTTATCAGAGTAGTGGGTAAGGGTTCAAAGCAACGCTTTACTCCTATTGCTCAGATAACGCTAAAGTATCTTAGGCTATACCTCGAACAGCGTATGCAGGCAGTGCCAAAGAGTGGTAGTGAGGATATAGTGTTTCTTAATCGTAGAGGGGCAAAGCTCAGTCGAGTGATGATATTTAATATTGTAAGGGATAGTGCTCGTAAGGCTGGATTATCATCGGAGGTTCATCCCCATACCCTGCGTCATAGCTTTGCAACTCACCTAGTCGAGGGAGGTGCCGATATTCGTGCTGTCCAGCAGATGTTAGGCCATAGCAATATAACCACCACTGAGATATACACTCACGTTGCTATGAGCTCGCTTCGTAGTGCATTGGAGAGGTTGCGAGGTTAGCAATCCCTATGATTCTTCTTTCATCTATTGAAAGAGCTGTGAGGCGTATATTTAAAATATCGCCGCCTTGCAACGGTCTCCTTTAGTGAAACTATATAACCGTGAGCTTTGCAAAGCGTTTAAGTAGTACTTTATTGCCAATGCCATCGAAGTTAATCGTTAATTTCGTGTCATTTGGTATCTGCTCTATTGCAATGACTTCACCTCGTCCGAAACGCTCGTGCGAAACCTTTACACCTATCGATATATCCCCTGCCTGCTCAATATTTACCCCTTGGCTACGTGCCACACGTTTGAGGTTTTTAGGCTCACTGAGTGATGATAACCAATCACTCTGAGCAGGTTTAGTTCGAGGCTTATCCTCTCTCTTCTGACCAAATCTAGGACTTGAACCCCCTGTAAAACGATTAGCATTATAACCTCCCGTAAAACCACCTCCAAATTTATTACTACTGTTTTTTGCCGTAGTATTTCTATCTTCCGCAGCCTCACAAAGGCGCATATCTAGATAATCCTGACTGATTTCCTTTATAAAGCGACTAGGTAGTGAGTTCTTGACCTCGCCCCACTGAAAGCGTGAGAGAGCATAGCTAAGTGTAACCTTGTGCTTTGCCCGTGTCATTGCCACATAGAATAATCTGCGCTCCTCCTCTATCTCCGACTCGGAGAACTCCTGACGGATAGATGGGAACAACTTTTCCTCCATTCCAACAATATAGACGTATTTAAACTCTAGCCCCTTACTGGCGTGAACAGTCATTAGCGCAACTTTAGGTGTATTGTCCTGTTTTTCGGTATCAGCTTCGCTTAGGAGCGATACCTCGGCGAGCCACTGTGCAATAGATAGCTCATCGGACTCAATATTCGACTCCTCTATTTCTTCAGCACCCATCTCCTCGCCACGCTTAAAATCTTTGATCGAGCTAATCAATTCATCGATATTATCGAGCCTAGTCTTATCCTCAACACTACCACTAGCACGGTAGTGTGCCAATAGCCCAGAGCGTGAGGCTACCTCCGTGGCAAAGACATAGGCATCGAGCTTTTGAGCCATTTGTGATAACTCGGTGAAGGTCTCTATAAAGCGAGCAATACCCTTGACCGCTACACCTCTTATACCTATCTCAGCTGGGGGTACAGTCCGTAAAATCTCGAACATCGATACTCCACGTTGCTGCGATACATCCTCAACCTTTGCTATTGAACCGTCTCCGATGCCACGTGCAGGGAAGTTAATCACACGTTTTAGTGCTTCGTCATCGGCAGGGTTAACAGCCAAACGTAGATAGCAGAGCATAGTCTTAATCTCGGCACGTGAGTAGAATGAATTACCACCATATATCTTATAGTCTATACCCTTTGACCTAAGGTACTCCTCCAGTACACGTCCCTGAAAGTGCGTGCGATATAGTATAGCAAAGTCCGATGGCTTTGCATCTTCGCCATAGATCATCGAGGCAATATCGCTAACTACCCTTGATGCCTCATCCTTGTCACTATATGTCTCAATAACACGAATTAAATCACCCTTATCCCCCTCGGAGTAGAGTCTTTTCTTTAACTTCCCTTTATTATGATCTATTAGAGAGTTAGATGCCTCGACAATTACCTTAGTGGAGCGGTAGTTCTGCTCTAATCTAAAGATTTTAGCCTCCGAGAAATCCTGCTCAAACCTTAGGATATTTTCTATTCTTGCCCCTCGAAACGAGTATATACTTTGTGAATCATCACCCACAACACATATATTGCGGTGGATTGCCGCTAGTTTTTTTACTATCAAGTACTGCGAATAGTTGGTATCTTGGTACTCGTCCACCATTATGTAACGAAACATATCGGCATACCTCGATGCAATCTCTGGGTGATCACGTAGTAGGTAATTCATCTGGAGTAGTAAGTCGTCAAAGTCCATCGCTCCGTTCATCTTACATCTACGTGCATATTCGGCATATATCCTATATATCTCGGGACGGCGAGCACTACTATCCTCCTCTCGTGCTTGTACGTTAGCCTCATAAGCAGCGGGAGTTACCAAAGAGTTCTTTGCTAGCGATATTCTTGAAAATACATCCTTAGGTTTGTATTTATCATCGTCCAACTGCATCTCCTTGATGATAGTCTTAATAAGACTTGTAGAGTCAGCGGTGTCGTATAGTGTGAAATTCGCTGGGTAACCAATAGCCGCAGCCTCGGCATTGAGTATGCGTCTAAATATACTATGGAATGTCCCCATCCATAAACCTCGAAGCGATGAGGGAGGCATAACCGAGGCTATACGCTCACGCATCTCCGCAGCTGCCTTATTTGTAAATGTTAGAGCTAATATATTGTATGGCGCAACACCACTCTCGATCATATGCGCTATACGATAAGTAAGCGTGCGAGTCTTACCACTTCCTGCTCCCGCAATTATTAGCGAAGCTCCCTCAAAATTACTTGCCGCCTCTCGTTGGGCTGGCGATAGACCATCTAAAAAACTCATCCTATCGTATAATATACTTTGTAAAAAATAATAGCCGACAAATTTACTAAAAAATCTCTATCTTTGTGAAATATTTCACTCTTCTTTTTTTTCTAAAAATTGCTACGATGAAGAAGTTATTTAAGATTCTCTTTAGTATTATTTTAGTTATTGCTCTGATAATTGACTTACTACAAATACCCACTCCAATTTATTCGCTCCCCGAACCTACCCCCTTTAGTGGCACAGAGTTTCATAATCCGTATGCTAAGTTGGACTCCACAGTAAAATTTGTAAAGGTAAATCTCCACGCACACCAAAGCAGAAAAGGCGCACCCCTAGAGATGATGTATGACTACCAAGAGGGAGAATTCGACTCTCTGTACAGTGAGGCTGGCTACCACCTAGCACTTATTACTGACCATCAATATATCAATCCACTCTCGCCAGTATCAGCCTATGAACACGGATATAATCTCCAAAATTTTCATATAAATAGCTTCAAAACAACTGAGATGTGGGGTGTAGATATTCCATTTATGCTCAATGCTCGTTCGCAGATGCAGTGGCAAATCAATCAACTAAAAAAACGAGCACAGTACCTTAGTCTCAACCACCCCTCACGACTAAGAATGGGATTCACGCCAGATCACATATCAACACTCAGAGGTTACGACTTCATAGAGATGGATTGCATAGGTGGTAACGCACCGTGGGATATTGCTCTATCCTCGGGGTACTATCCTATGCTAACGGCAACTGATGACTCACACTACCCAGATCCAAGGAAACGCTTTCAGGGTAGATACACAATGGTAACGCTCGATGAACAAGGAGAGATTTGGCAAGGATTAAAAGATGGGATGAGTTATGGAGTAGAACTTCATAGTGGCGAGCCTCCGAGGGGTAAGTGCAGCGAGCCAACACTTCTGAGTGTCAAGCTCAAGGGGGATACTCTCTTAGTTGCTATGAAAGAGGCGGTGGACTCCGTGCTATTTATTGGGCAGGGTGGTGCTGTTATGCAGAGTTCCAAGGCAATGCAATACATAGTTCAGCATAGTGATACATATATCCGTACGGAGCTATTCCTAAGTAATGGTATGGTAGTGTGGCTTAACCCTATTGCAAGGGTTTCGGCACTTAATGAGCACCCCGAAGTCGATGTTAGCTATCTACTCACTGCGTTAAATATAATATGGCGATTGATACTTGCCATAGTAATACTAAAAATACTTAAATGGTTATGGAGAAGAAAGAGAACAAGGATGTTTTATACGGCATATTAGGCTATCGATTAACACATTCGTTTTCGTATAAATGGTTCGAGTCAAGGGGTTTTCGATTTAGGAATTTTGAGTACCAGAGTATAGAAGACTTTTTAGCTGTAATGCCTAGGGAGTTACAAGGTTTTTCGGTAACAATTCCACATAAAGAGACCATCATAGAGTTTCTCGATCAACTAGACACTACGGCACAAGAGATCGGAGCGGTGAATTGTGTAAAGGTTGTCGAGGGCAGGCTCATAGGATATAATACCGATAATATCGGCTTTAAGGAATCATTACTCCCACTACTTACGCCTCGACATAGGCGTGCAGCTGTACTCGGTTCGGGGGGTGCTAGCAAGGCAGTATTATGGACGCTAGCTAGCCTCGGTATAGAGTCTCAGGTAATCTCACGAAGTGACAATGGATACGAGCACTTTAATCCTTCAGCGGTGGATATTATCATAAATACCACTCCTTTGGGTATGTATCCAAATGTTGATCAGTGCCCTGATATTGACTACACTTCAATCTCTAGCCATTCTATATGCTATGATTTAGTCTATAATCCCGCTCAGACCCTTTTTCTTAGTCGATGTAGAGCGCAAGGCGCAACTGTTATAACGGGGCTTAGAATGTTGCATTTACAGGCAGTAGCCGCACTACAAATATACGAGACTGACTAACCGAAGCTCTAAACTAGTACTACTCTTTTACTGTTCATTTCAACAGAAGTTTGAAGAGTATTTTGTGTGTCTAGATTAGTTCGCTTTGGTTAGTCAGTCTTGAGTATTTATTAGTGGTTTACAGAGTCTCTAATGCTTTAACCAAGAATTCATAGAACTTATCAACTGTGTCAATCTTAACTTTTTCGTCTGGTGAGTGAGGGAATCTGATAGTTGGACCGCAAGAGATCATATCTAACTCAGGGTACTTTGCGCCAATAATACCGCACTCCAGACCAGCGTGTATAGCCTTAACCTCTGGAACTCTACCATAGAGTTCGTTATAGAGTGACTTCATCTTAGAAAGTATATTTGAGCTCATATTAGGTGCCCAACCATCGTAGTCACCCGTCTCAGTAACAGTTGCACCAGCGCACTCCCATACCGCACGAATCATAGCATTCAACTCAATCTTACCGTAGTTTACCATACAACGAGTCATAAATAGTATGTTGAGATTACCTCCCTTAACCTCTACACGGCTCATATTGGTCGATGTCTCCACTAGACCCTCCATAGCGTCGCTCATTCGGAAGATGCCATTAGGAGTAGCAGTAATAGCGTTGATGATTTTAGTTTGATCCTCTAGACTAAGCACCTCTGTGGCTGCTGATTCCTGAGCTGCACTAAAGAGAATACTATCCTCAACAGCACTATACTCTTGTTGTATTGTGGCTTGATAATCAGTAACTTCATCTAGGAAATTTGCAACGTTTTCAGATGGAACTACTACAAGTGCAGTAGCCTCACGAGGAATAGCATTACGCAGCCCGCCGCCATCAATCTCACATAATCTAATGCTATTCTTTGCAATCTGTTCACGGATAAAGCGATTCAGGAGCTTATTAGCATTACCTCTTTGTAGGATAATCTCCATACCAGAGTGCCCACCCTTTAACCCTCTAAGGCTCAGGCGAATAGTAGTATATCCAGCTGATAGTGATTCAGGTGTGTAGGTCATATTCACAGAGTTATTAACCGCACCTGCACAACCTACATATAGTTCACCCTCATCCTCTGAATCGAGGTTAATTAGCGTTTTGCCAGTTAGAATATCAGTGCCTAGTCCATTAGCACCTGTTAATCCAGTCTCTTCGTCAACGGTAAAGAGTGCTTCGATGCGTGGGTGTTTTAGGGTATTGTCCGAAAGAATTGCAAGCATTGCAGCACATCCTATACCATTGTCAGCCCCTAGTGTTGTATCTTGAGCCGTTACCCACTCACCATCAATTAGTGGAATGATAGAGTCGGTGGTAAAGTCAAAGTTCGTCTCAGAGTTTTTCTGAGGAACCATATCTATGTGTGCTTGTAGAATAACAGCATCGTGTGTCTCGTAGCCAGCAGTTGCAGGTTTCTCTATAACGATATTCTGCATCTCGTCTAATCGATAGCTTAGGGATTGAGTCTCTGCAAATTTTTTGAGATACTCAAGCAGTGCAGTTTCGTGCTTTGAAGGGTGTGGGATTTCGCAAATGTCGGCGAAGTAATTCCAAACATTAGTAGGTTTTAATTCTCTAATAGTCATTGTTTTTATAAGTTAGTTAAGGTTAATATTCTATTCTAGTTAAAAAAAGTCCATCATAGGGTGCAGCAGCACTTGCCCTGCGACAATCCCTGCTTTGAATAATATCTCCAAAATCCTCGGGGCTAAGTTTACCTCTACCCACATCAACTAATGTTCCCACTATTAGTCGTACCATTCCCCTCAAGAATCTATCGGCTACTATTGTAAATGTATAACGTTCATCGGTGATGCTCCACTGAGCCTTTGTAATCTTACACAGCGAGGTCTTATTGTCAGATCCCACCTTCTCGAATGCGCTAAAATTATCATTGGTAAGTAGTTTGTCGGCAGCCAACTGCATCATCTCAACATCAAGAGGCTTTGTCATTTGCCAGCTTTGGTGTTGCGAAAAGGGATCTTTATGTCTGGAGATAAAGTATTGATATTCACGCTCCATTGCGTCAAATCTAGCGTGTTTTTCGCTAGGGTAGATCCTCTGTATTGCAATATCACGACTCAGAATAGCATTTAATCGATAGACGAACTGTTGGTCAATGGGTGTACTACCTTGATAGTCGAAGTGCGCAACATAGAAACTACTATGCACTCCTGTGTCAGTGCGTCCACACCCAACCAACTCTACTTCACAACGAAGCAAAGTTGCCATCGCACTCTCAATAGCCTCCTGAACGGTATGTGCGTTAGGTTGGCGTTGCCACCCGTGAAAATTAGTACCCCGATATGCTAGTTCTATAAAAAATCTCATAATAAAATTGCTCAAATCTCAACGAAGATACAAATTTTTTGTAAATTTGTTAGTATGACTAAGCGATTTTTTATATTGACTGCTGTTTGTTTGTTAGCGTTGAGTAGTAGCGTTACTGCTCAGAGGCGTGTTGATGTCTCTATCGAGGGACTCTTTGCCTTTGATCCCCTTACGGGCTACTATTGCAAAGAATCACTACCATCAGTAGCTACATATATCGAGGCGTGGAGGCAAGAGAGTGAAGTTTTGTTGTATATTGACAATAGGCTATCGTGGGGATACCGCCACTACTGCTCAGAGGTTGACACTACGTTACTTCTACGAGTGAGTGAGTATCTTGGAGGTGAGATTTTACCTAGAGTAGATAGTTCATATTTACGAGATATTTCGGATTTTCCGCAAAGTCGAGCTTTTAATGCGCACTTTGCATCGGATATTGAGGCGATAAAGCGGTACTTCGCAACCCCGATACATAGGTTCGATAGTGTGTTGAGCTATAATCCTTATGGTGATAGTGATTTTGAGTCGCTGTTTCATACATTCCAGTGTGATATAACAGGCGCTGATATCTCGCTATTCTCTCCGCCTAGTCTAACAGCTATACTACCATCAGAGTTATACATCAGACAGCTTGTTGAATTGTTGTACTTCGATAACGAACTAGTGGTAGTACAGTTAAGTGGCAGGCAATTACGTGATATTTTAGAGAGGAGTTACTCGACTAGGTATTATACCGTAAAGAGTAGTAGCGATGACCTTCTACGGATAAATTCATCACACTACTACCATATTTCAATTAGTGATACGCCCCACACTGTAAATCTCGCAAAGAAACGAGGCAACAGGGTAGAAAACTGGAAATTAGAGGCAGATAAACTATACTTGGTTGCACTAAATTCATTCCTTGCTAAAGATTTCGAGGTGTTGAGAAATTTTGGTGACTATAAGGATTTGATTATAGAGTGGTTAAAAGTAAATAATAATCGGTTTTCAAGAAGAATATTAGCTGATTTACAGCCTAAAAGAGTAGTGGATAAAATAATTGAGAGAGAAAGCCTAAGTATATTTGGAAGTGAATAGAAAAAGATATAATTTTGTATTTTAAAACTAAAAAATAAATCAATGCAGGATAGATTCATAGACCGTCATATCGGTCCAAATCAAAGTGAACTCCAGGAGATGCTCTCGACCATTGGAGTTGGTAGCGTAGAGGAGTTAATCTCAGCGGTCGTGCCACAGAATATTCGCCTACACGAACCTCTAAAGCTCGCAGAACCGATGAGCGAGGCGGAGTTTGCAGTTCATATTCGTGAACTAGGTAAGAAGAATAAGTCGTTACGTTCGCTCATAGGTGTTGGATACTACTCAAGTGCAGTACCAGCAGTTATCATTCGTAATATCTTCGAGAATCCAGCTTGGTATACCTCATATACGCCTTATCAAGCAGAGATTTCACAGGGTCGCCTAGAGGCACTACTTAATTTCCAGACTATGGTATGCTCGCTTACTGGTATGGAGATTTCTAACTGTTCGCTACTAGACGAGGCATCGGCAACAGCCGAGGCAATGACAATGATGTATGCTCAACGTAGCCGTGCGGCAGTTAAGGAGGGACGTAATCTCTTATTTGTGGACGAAAACATCTTCCCACAGATACTCGACCTACTACTCACTCGCTCTGAACCACTAGGTATTGAGCTTGCCGTTGATAACTTCTATGACTATGAGTTTACAGGCAGGGAGTTTGGTGCTATTGTTCAGTATCCAGCAGCAAATGGAGAGATATGCAACTATGAGGACTTTACCTCAGCGTGTCACCAACGTGAGGTATTAGTATCAGCATCGGTTGATATGCTTTCATTAGCTCTTTTAAAGTCACCGGCAGAGTGGGGCGCAGATATTGCAGTGGGTTCGACAGGTCGCTTCGGTATTCCGCTCGGTTATGGAGGTCCTCACGCAGCTTACCTTGCGACTAAAGAGGCGTATAAACGCAATATGCCAGGGCGTATTATCGGTGTATCGGTAGATAGATTAGGTAATAAAGCGTTGCGAATGGCACTTCAAACCAGAGAACAACACATTAAGCGTGATAAGGCAACCTCTAATATATGTACAGCACAGGCACTACTGGCTACTATGGCAGGTATGTTTGCTGTCTATCACGGGGAGCAGGGTATCAAGCGTATAGCTATGAACTGCCACTCGCTAGCCTCAGCGGCAGCCAAAGCACTAGAAAAGTTAGGCTATACCATAAGTACAGAGAACTTCTTTGATACTATTGAGGTAGAGGTTGAAGATTCTGCAATTATTCGTGACATTGCTCAAATTAATGGATTAAATCTATACTATCCATCAGAGACGCAGGTACGCTTCAGCTTTGATGAGCTATCAGATATTAAGGAACTAAATAGAGTAATTCGAGTATTTGCTCTAGCGATTGGAGGCGATAATTTCCCAGCGATTGATAGCGTATCAGAGGGTATTAGTTTTGCTCCAGAATTTGTACGTGAAAGTTCAATACTTACAGAGAGCGTATTTAAAAAATACCACTCAGAGACAGAACTGATGCGTTATATCAAGAAGTTAGAGCGTAGGGATATATCCCTTGCCGACTCAATGATTTCGCTTGGTTCTTGTACAATGAAACTTAATTCAGCGGTATCAATGATGCCACTATCGCTTTCAGAGTGGAATGATATTCACCCATTTGTACCAGTGGAGCAGGCTCAGGGCTACCAAGAACTTATTGCTGAACTCGATGCTATGATTTCGGAGATTACGGGTTTTGCACGAATGAGCTTTCAGCCAAACTCAGGTGCTCACGGTGAGTATGCTGGCCTAATGGTTATTCGTGCTTACCACGAGTCGAGAGGTCAGGGGCATAGAAATATCGCACTTATTCCAGCCTCAGCACACGGAACTAACCCTGCTTCGGCAGTAATGGCAGGTATGCAGGTGGTCGTTGCCGCTTGCGATCAGAATGGTAATATCGACCTTGAGGACTGGAAGGCTAAGGCTGAATTACATAAGGACAATCTAGCTTGTTCGATGATTACCTACCCATCTACTCACGGTGTTTTTGAGAGCCGTATTCGTGAATTGATTCAGATAACTCACAATAATGGCGGTCAGGTTTACTACGATGGAGCTAATATGAATGCAGTTTGCGGACTATCCTCTCCGGGATTTATGGGCGCAGATGTTTGTCACCTGAACCTACACAAGACCTTTGCAATTCCTCACGGTGGTGGAGGGCCGGGTGTTGGTGCGATTGGTGTAGCGGATCATTTAGTGAAATTTTTACCATCTCACCCAATAATGAAGTGTGGAGGCGAGGAGGGTATTACGGCTGTTTCGGCAGCTCCATATGGCTCTGCACTAGTGTTGTTAATCACCTATGGTTATGTCAAGATGATTGGTGCTGAGGGTATAAAGCGTATATCGGAGACGGCAATAGTATCGGCAAACTATATTGCTTCGGCACTTAAGGGTAAGATTGATGTTGTGTATAGTGGTGAGACGGGTAGAGTTGGTCACGAGACAATTCTAGATTACCGTAGATATCGTCAGGATTATGGTGTTGAGTGCGCTGATATTGCACGAAGATTAATGGATTACGGTTTCCACGCTCCAACACTTAGTTTCCCGGTCTACGATACCCTTATGGTTGAACCTACCGAGAGTGAGAGCAAAGCTGAAATAGACCGTTTTATTGAGACACTCCTTAATATCAAGGCCGAGTGTGAGGAGTTTAAGGGTGTTCAAGATGCAGATCACATTGTGAAGAATGCGCCGCATACCGCAGCAGAGATTGCAAGGGATGAGGAGCAGTGGGGGCATAGCTACTCACGTTCACAGGCAGCATTCCCGCTAGAGTGGGTAGGCGAGAATAAATTCTTCCCATACGTCTCGAAGATCGATGCAGGTTATGGCGACAGAAACCTTATGTGTACTTGTGCGCCGCTAGATTCATATAAATAGAGTGTAATTAATTTGTTAAGTGTCAGAGGTAATAAACGTGTTAGTTATGACGCTTAACAAATTATATGTTTTACCATAGAGGATATGGCACCTTAATTGCCATAAAAATATTTAAAACTGAATAGAATAATAAAATGAAAATTAAAGAAAATCTTTTCGTCTCGCTTGCTTACGAATTAACTGTTGAGGATAAAGTTGTTGATAGTGCGAATAGTGAGCGTCCACTAGAATTTATCTATGGAATGGGTATGTTGTTACCAGCATTTGAGGCTCAAATTGATGGCAAAGAAGTTGGCGAAACTTTTACTTTTAC
The DNA here is from genome assembly GCA_964371395.1 of uncultured Rikenellaceae bacterium. GTDB lineage: Bacteria > Bacteroidota > Bacteroidia > Bacteroidales > Rikenellaceae > Mucinivorans. Next base: position 37,583 of record CAYJLU010000001.1, read on the forward strand.
ACTAACTCCAGAGCAAGGCTACGGTGTGATTAATCCAGATGCAGTTGTTGAGTTACCAATGCAAATATTCGAGGTTGACGGAAAGGTTGCCGAGGGTCTACTAGTAGTAGGAAATGCACTACCAATGGGTGATAACCAAGGAAATAGAATGATGGGTATTATCAAGGCAGTAGGCGAGAATACAGTTACTATGGACTTTAACCACACAATGGCAGGTAAGACTCTTAATTTCTCTGGTTCTGTACTAGAGGTTAGAGAGAGCAACGAAGAGGATGCTGCTAAGTTCTTTGGTACAGCTGGCGGTGGATGCGGCTGTGGTTGTGGTGACCAGAATGAAAGTTGTGAGAGCAAAGGAGATTGCGGTTGCGAAGGCGGTTGCTAATATCTTTTTATCTAAAAAGATAGTTAATCAATGCTAAGGCTATTAACTATATTATTCTTTACGCTCTGCGCTCTACCTCAAATAGGTAGGGCGCAGAGCGTAACACTTTTTCAGGGAAGTGTGTTAGAGGCACTTGAATCCGCAAAGCGTGAGGATAAATATGTGCTACTGGAGTTTCTTGCGCCGTGGAGTAGAAAGAGCAATTGGATGCACAGTGTGATACTTAAATCTACTGTGGTGGCAGAATCCTTTATAGTGTATAGTATAGACACTAATGATGAATTAGGAGCCTCGATGGCACAGCAATATAGCGTTACAGACTATCCATTTCTAGTTATATTTGATAGTAATGGTAGTCCACTTCTAAAGTTAGATAAGACATACTCTGTTGAGGATTTTAATGCTAAATTACTAGAGGTTCAGTTGTCGCAGAGCGGTGACCTATTGTGGGAGTTGGAGACAATCTACCGTATTGCGACCTCTGCAACATCGTTAAAGAGCAGTGATGCCAAGCGACTACAACAACTAGTGAGTGAGTACCTTCAAAGACAAAGAGTCGAGCATCTGCTTGCCCAGTCTCATTGGGATATATTCTCCTCGGATGTCATAACATACTACACTGCTGATAGTTTTAAGTTTTTAAGGGATAATATCTCTGAATTTTTTGATAGTGATATTGCAAGAGAGAGATTTGAGGATATAGTCTATGAGATACTAATAGGTGCAATAGTAGAACCTCAAACAGCCCATCTTGAGCCACTCGATACACTCTATAACGATAGTGTAACGCTTAGTATGGTGCCCTACTCAAGCGGACTTATTGAGCTTTATGAATTATACAAGGCAGAGGATGCAGTGGGGTATATCTATAAGTTAGAGAGAGTTGTTGGTAATATAGATGAGAAATATGAGTATCAGTTAATTATGTCGCTAAATTGGGCGATTCCATATCTAGATAAACGAGATTCAATAAGCCGTAAAAGAGCAAGACAAATGGTTGAATCTCTATTGCTCTTAACAGACTCGCCTACAAAAATATCTCTGATAGAGTCACTTTTATGCGAAATTTAGTTAAATTTTTTGTAAATTTGACCCTTTAATATACTATAAAAAGAAGCAAATTATGACTATTTCGTACGCTTGGTTAAAGGACTATATAAGCACAGATATTTCTGCTCAAGAGGCTGCAAAATTACTAACCGCTGGAGGGCTTGAGATTGAGGGCATTGAGAGTGTTGAGGCAATTCGAGGGGGGCTAGTAGGTTTGGTTGTGGGCAAGGTGCTCACCTGTGAGAAACATCCCGATGCCGATAAACTTCGAGTAACAACGGTTGATGTAGGTGGAGATAGCCCACTTCAGATAGTGTGTGGCGCACCTAATGTGGCAGCAGGACAGAGTGTTATTGTGGCTACTGTTGGAACTAAACTATACTCAGAGGACTCTCCAGAGCCATTTGTTATCAAAAAGTCGAAGATACGAGGTGTTGAATCATATGGTATGATATGCGCTGAGGATGAGATAGGAGTGGGTGAGTCGCACGATGGTATCATTGTACTCGAGGATACTTTCAAGGCGGGTACTCCTGCAACTACGGTATTTAACCTAGAATCGGACATTGCACTAGAGGTTGGACTTACCCCTAATAGGGTAGATGCGGCATCTCACTATGGTGTAGCTCGTGACCTAGCGGCATCACTTTCATTACAATCTAGTGGCGAGATTAGAGCTTCGTTACCATCAGTCGAGAAATTTGAAGCAGGTAGCGATGAGATAAATGTACGAGTAGAGAGTGGCGAGGCGGCACCAAGGTATATGGGTGTTGTGATGCGTGATATTACTGTAAAACCATCACCAGAGTGGTTACAGCGATACTTAAAGACAATAGGAATCAATCCTAAAAATAATATTGTAGATATTACTAACTTCGTGTTGCACGAGTGTGGGCAACCACTTCACGCCTTTGACCTAGATAGAGTAAAGGGCGAAGAGATAGTAGTACGTACGGTTGAGGCTGGTACTAAATTCACTACACTAGATGGTGTAGAGCGTGAATTGGCAGATAATGATCTGATGATTTGTGATTCAAGCGACGCTATGTGTATAGCAGGAGTATTTGGTGGGGAGGAGTCAGGGGTAACCGATAGTACTACATCTGTATTTATCGAGAGTGCATACTTTAATGCTGCTTGGGTTCGTCGTTCGGCAAAGCGTCACGGGTTATCTACTGATGCCTCGTGGAGGTTTGAGCGAGGTTGTGATCCAGATATGGCACCATACGCCCTTAAGCGTTGTGCGTTGCTTATTGAAGAACTAGCAGGTGGTAGGGTTAGTAGCAAGGTTGTGGATATATATCCAGAGCCAATCAAACCATTCTTAGTTAATGTTGACCTTGCAAGAATCAATAGATTGATAGGTAAGGAGATTCCCTCTGAGGTTGTAAAGACAATATTCTCGGCACTAGAGATTCAGATATTGGCAGAGAGTGGAACAAAGTTAGAGTTAAGTGTTCCTGCTTATCGTGTTGATATACAGCGTGAAGCTGATATAGCAGAGGAAATTCTACGCCTGTATGGATTCAATAATATTGATAATCCACCATTTATTAAGAGCGTGCTTACGACTGGTAACCGTCCAACTACTGATAGGTTGGTGGGTGTGATTTCCGAGATATTAGTCTCGCTTGGATTCAATGAGGTGATGAGTAATTCACTGACAAAGGCATCATACTATGAGAATTTGGAGGTACTATCGTTAAACTCAGCAGTCAAGATTCTCAATCCACTAAGCTCTGAGCTTTCGGTTATGCGCCAAACTCTTGCATTTAACTCTCTGGAGACCATAGCTCAGAATGCTGCAAGAAAACGAAACTCACTTAAGATTTTTGAAGTAGGCAATATCTATACTTATAACAGTGATAAGGAGTCACTTGCAAAGTATTCGCAGTCACAGAGGTTAGGTATAGCCATCACAGGTGATATGGGACGTAAGAGTTGGAATAGTACGGCACAGTGCTCAGACTTCTTTACAGTAAAGAGCCTCGTGGAGCGACTATTCGAACGCCTAGGACTTAACTTCTATGAAGGTAGACTTGAGGCAGGTGCAAATAGTGATATATTCACAACTGAATCTGCTACCTATACCATTCGTGGAGGCGAATTATTCTCTATTGGAGAGATTCGCCCTGAGTTAGTCTCAATGCTTGAGATCAAACCACTCGCAAGGGTGCATTACGTGGAGATAGATATTGAGAAGTTACAGAAATTAGTGTCAACGGTCAAGGTTAAGGCTGTTGAATTGTCAAAATATCAACCAGTTAGACGTGATTTAGCTCTGCTTATTGATAGCTCAGTAACCTTCTCTTCGCTTCGTGAAGCAGCGATTAGAGCAGAGAAGAAATTACTAAAAAGTGTTTCGATATTTGATATTTACCAAGGCGACAAACTTCCAGAGGGTAAGAAATCTTATGCTCTGAACTTTATTCTTGAGGATTCTACCAAGACACTCACAGATAGAGATATTGAGAGAGCAATGGCAAGTATTAGTGCTGCACTCACTAAGCTAGGAGCTGAGATCCGTTCGTAAATTTATCAAATTACAGACAATGAAATGTTATTTAACTCAAAGGCTATCAGTACTATTGTTTGTACTGATAAGCCTGTGTTCGTGTGTTAAAAATTATCATACAACCACAGTACTTTCGCCAGATAGTACCATTATGGTTCATTTCGAGCTTAATGAATCAGGAGAACCTAAGTATAGCGTCAAGAGAGGTGACACCATAGTACTAATGCCCTCTGCGCTAGGATTGATCACTAAGCAAGGTAATTTAAGTAGTGGATTTGAGATTAAGGACGTTGATTTTCAGTCAGTAACCTCTACTTGGGAGCCACTATGGGGCGAGGAGAGTCAGATTGAATCATCGTACAACGAGATGAGGGTATCACTAAGCCAAAGTGGAGGTGATAGATTTGCTATGGATATTGTCTTTAGGGTCTTTGATGATGGTTTTGGATTTCGGTATGAATACCCTAGACAAAGTGGGTTAGAGTCATTTACTATTGTTGAGGAGCTAAGTGAGTTTGCACTCGTAGGAGATCCAATTACGTGGTCAATCCCAGTAAAGACTAGGTTCTATGAAGCACTCTATACCCCAGCTCCAGCAAGTAAACTTGATTGGGTCTCTACTCCAGTGACCATTGAGGATAGTACCCGTGGGCTTTACTATGCCATTCACGAGGCTAACTTAACGGATTATGCGGCGATGAACCTTAAACCAAAGAGTGGAAGCTCTGTACTTAAGGCAGAACTTACTCCTTGGAGTAGTGGCGATAAGGTATATGTAGATTCATTGAGGCACACCCCGTGGCGTACAATGATTATCGCTCAATCCCCGAGCGAGCTAATGCTCTCACGATTGATGCTAAATCTAAATGAGCCGAGCGTCATCGAGGATACCTCTTGGATAAAGACGGGTAAGTATATAGGTATATGGTGGGAGTACCATCGAGGGCTTAGTACGTGGCATCAGGGTGAACGACACGGAGCAACAACCAATAATGTACTTCGATATATGGACTTTGCCGCCAAACATAACTTCCAAGGAGTACTTGTCGAGGGTTGGAATAAGGATTGGAAGACGTGGGACTTTAGTTTTACGGAGCCATATAGCGATTTTGATATTAAGCGTATTACTGATAGAGGGCGTGAATTAGGTGTTGCCCTTATCGGCCACCACGAAACAGGAGGTAATACCCTAAACTATGAGAGTCAGATGGAGGATGCCTTTGCTATGTATAATAAATACGGAGTATCGGCAGTAAAGACAGGTTATGTGGGCGATCTACTAGATGGCAAAGAGATGCATAGTAGCCAATATGGCGTAAATCACTATCGTAGAGTTATTGAGCAGGCGGCAGATCATAAAATTATGATAAATAACCACGAACCTATCATCCCAACGGGCTTACAGCGAACCTATCCAAACCTTATGACTCAGGAGGGAGTACGTGGGCAGGAGTGGGATGCTTGGGATGCTCAGGGAGGTAACCCGCCATCGCATACAACTATACTACCTTTCACCCGAGGATTGGCAGGTCCTATGGACTTTACACCCGTTACATTTGACTTCTCAAACCCAGTACACCCCAATACAAGAGTACAGACAACTCTTGCTAAGCAATTAGCACTCTTTGTAGTGTTATACTCACCGTGGCAGATGGCATCTGATATGATTGATAATTATCAGAAGAACCCCGAGCCATTCAAGTTTATCGAGGAGTGTCCAACAACTTGGCACAGAACTTTAGTACTAGAGGCTAGTATCGGTAACTTTGTGACAGTTGCAAGAAAACAGGTGGGTAGTGATAGGTGGTTTATTGGCGGAATTACCAATGAGAACAGTAGAGAAAGCACAATTAACTTCTCCTTCCTAGAACCGAACAAAAAGTACCGAGCTACAATATACCGAGATACTAGAACAAGTGACTATATCGATAATCCATATGCCATTGAAATCGAAACAATAGAGGTAGATAGCTCTACAATCCATACAATCTTTCAGGCTCGTGGAGGAGGGTATGGTATATTGTTGGAGTAGTACTAAAATTCGTTGTAGCCTCTAGTTAATAATTTTTCTGTTTTAAATTACGTTATACATTTGTATTTTTAATGTAATTTTAAACTGAAATGTTACGCAAATCTTTGATTTTTATAGCTGTACTGCTACTTGCAAGCTCTGCAAGTAGTTTAGCACAAAGTAATACTATCCCCCCAAAAACTACTACTAAAATGAAAGAATTATCAGAACAAGAACGCTATGTTATCGAGAATAAGGGAACAGAACGCCCATTCTCGGGCAAGTACAACAACTTTTATGACCAAGGGCTATACACTTGTAAGAGGTGTGAGAGTCCGCTATATCGCTCCGAAGATAAGTTTGACTCAAGGTGTGGATGGCCGGCGTTTGACAATGAGATTCAAGGAGCTGTAAAGCGTCTGCTTGATGCCGATGGCAGACGTACGGAGATTATCTGTAATAACTGTGAGGCTCACCTAGGGCACGTATTTATCGGCGAGGGACTCACCCAGACCAATACACGACACTGTGTCAATTCAATATCTATGGAGTTTATCCCCGCAGCTAAAGTTCAAAGAGCTATATTCGCTGGAGGTTGTTTTTGGGGTGTTGAGCACCTCTTTGAGAAGCAAGAGGGTGTGCTAATGGTAGAATCTGGCTATATTGGTGGTAAGACTAAGAATCCAACATATCAGGAGGTTTCACACACTGATAGTGGTCACGCCGAGGCTGTATTAGTTACATATAATAGTGAACTGATTGATTACCGTACACTAGCCAAGCTCTTCTTTGAGATTCACGATCCAACTCAATTAAATCGCCAAGGTCCAGATATAGGCTCACAGTACCGCTCCGAGATATTTTACCTAGATCAGACGCAAAGACAAATCGCAGAGGAACTCATCGAGGAGTTGATCCTAAGTGGCTACGATGTAAAGACGCAATTAACACCAGCTACTGAGTTCTATGTGGCAGAGGAGTATCACCAGAACTACTACAATAATAAGGGCACGGAGCCTTACTGCCATATCTATACTAAGCGTTTTAAATAGTGGGCCGTTCTAAGTAGTATTAGTGCGTTAACAACGTGGCTCTACAAGTATAGGATCACAAATATTGATAGCACTGAGATAAGCATCCAGAGGATTACACCGAGAAATATTGGTTGTGCTCCAACGTGTTTAATAGCCTTTAGCGATAGCCCACTACCGATTAGAAATAGGGTGGCAGATAGCGTTGAATGTGAAACTAAATTTATGACCATCGACAAGCGTTCACCTAGGTTTACATAGGTGTTTATAACCATTGCTACGATAAAGTAAAGGATAAACCACGGGATTTTAATCTTTGTACCCTTCGGGCTGAATATCCACATTGAGATCAGTGAAATGGGGATAATCCAGAGTGCACGAGTTAGTTTAACAGTTGTAGCAACCTCTAGTGCATCAGGACCATATGCTGCACCTGCGCCCACAACCGAGCTTGTATCGTGGATAGCTATTGCCGCCCATAGCCCAAAGTCTTGCTGGGTGAGTTCAAGAGCGTGACCTATTAATGGAAAGATTAATAGAGCTATTGCATTGAGAATAAATATTGTAACCATAGATATGGTAATTTCACTCTCATTGGCACGAATAGTTGGCGATACAGCGGCTATTGCGCTACCTCCACATATCGCCGTTCCAACAGATATGAGATACGAGATCTTCCTGTCAATTTTCATCAACCTCCCTAGCATAATTCCCACTCCAATTACCATAATTACAGATACTATGGTGAAAATCATACCATCTTTACCCGCTGCTAGTGAATCGTGAAGGTTCATCCCGAAGCCTAGTCCCACAACCGATGCTTGAAGTAGTATTTTCGACCACTTTGAACTCACGCTATGCAAAGGATTACCGATAGTTAGTGCTAGGGCAATACCCGTGATAAGTGATATTGCAGGGGAGAAGAAAAATGATGCAATAAGTAGAATTACGAAAATTCCAAGCCTTAATCTATTGTCCATAATATAGCTTTTGTTATTGTCTGAGTCTGTGGCTTATATTCAGAACGGTTCTAGCGACCAAGATTATATGTACCTATACACTAGAATCTCTTAACGCTATTTATATTCGTCTTTAGACAAAATTACCACCCTGCTCAGCGATTTACTTTAGATTTTATTGGTATTAGCAAGAGGCTTGTGTAATAGTATAACCTCGTAAAGCACTGGTTAGTTTATAGTGATACTAGAAAATTTGCCATTGCACGAACTGCCCTTCCACGATGAGATATAGCGTTCTTTGCCTCCATAGTCATTGTAGCAAAACTGCCCTCGCTGTACCCCTCTGCACGGAAGATAGGGTCATAACCAAATCCATCCTCTCCCTCACACTCGGTGAGTATCTCACCACGGACAATCCCCTCGAAAATATGTTCAGTAGTACCATCAGCCTCTATAAGGCATATGGCAGTGCGGAATTGAGCGGTACGGCAATCAACCCCCATAAGCTCTTTGAGTACCTTTGCGATATTACCCTGAGTACCCTCGCCAGAGTATCTCGCAGACTTTACTCCGGGATCGCCATCAAGTGCCTCAATCTCTAGTCCAGTATCGTCAGCAAATACTATTTTACCCTGTCCCTTAAGCCTTTGAGCCACGAATTTTGCCTTTAGGCGAGCGTTACCCTCAAGTGTCGGTTCAGTTTCGGGTATATCCTCGTCAATACCACACTGACTTAGAGTTAAGACTCTAAACTCAGTACCACTAAGTGCTGCTACAATCTCTTCGACTTTGTGAGTATTATTCGTTGCAAATACTATATCCATTATTAATTGTTGTTCTGTGACCTAAACGTATAAAAATTATTGGCTATAAAATTCCATACCATAACCACTCCAGTTGCAACTATCTTAGCGATCCAATCCGGGGTAATGATAATGTCAAAAACTGTGAACGAGAAATCAAATGTAGAGAACCAACCAAGGAATACTAAGTAATGAACACCTAGGCCGATTAGCGATACCAGCAGAAACTTTAGGTACTCGCGAGTGACGGCCTCTTCCTTGCTGCGCCACGTCCATAACCTATTTAGGATATAGTTACTAGTTGCCCCAAAGCAAAAACCTATTCCCGTTGCAATGGATAGAGAAACCCCTAAAAGGTAGCTAACTAGAGCCGTTACCGAGAAGTCTACAATAAATCCCGAAGTGCCAACAAGTGCAAAACGTAAAAATTTATATACTAAACCCTTACTAATTTTCATTATCGTCTAGGCGTGAAATTAAAAAAAAATGTACTGCTCCCTGATATATAATCTCTAGATCTACTATATAACAAGATAATAGACTCGGAAAATATACCATCGAGCAGTACCGCTTATATTGAATTATTATTGAAATTCAACTAGTAGTGCACCATTAGGGACAGCCACTCCTACCTCAACCTCAACACTCTTAATCACACCGTCAAATGGTGCTGTGAGTGTATTGGCCATCTTCATCGCATTGAATTTAAGTAGTGTATCGCCTGCCTTAACCTTATCGCCCGCTTTTACTACCACCTCGGTGATAGTACCGGGAATATATGCGTTAATCTTCTTCGGGTTTGGACGCTCCCACTTAGTCTGATTCTTATATCTTTCGCTAAGAATTGTTGTGAATGATCCGTGTGCAGTCTTAACAATTCCATACTCTGTTGTAGCCTCTGTTGAGTTACATACATTTTTATCTATATTTGACATCTTTCAAATGGTTTTAAGTTATAAAGTTAATATTAACAGGGGGTGAGAGTCTATCAAATAACCCTCACCCTCTATTGTAAAAACCATTAGAATGGTGCGATACCGTGCTTTTTAGCAGGAAGTTCAACAGTTTTATTTGCAGTAACTTGTAGAGCGTGAATAATTTGACTACGAGTCTCCTTAGGGTCGATAACTGCATCTACATAACCTTTGCTAGCTGCAACGTATGGATTAGCGAACTTCTCTTTGTACTCTGCAATCTTCTCAATACGAGTAGCAGCTGGGTCAGCAGACTCTGCAATCTCCTTACGGAAGATAATGTTAGCTGCACCCTCTGGTCCCATAACTGCAATCTCAGCACCCGGCCAAGCAAATACAAAATCAGCACGAAGGTGGCGTGAACACATTGCGATATATCCACCACCGTATGCCTTACGTAGGATAACAGTAATCTTAGGTACAGTAGCCTCGCTGTATGCGTATAGTAGTTTAGCTCCGTGGCGAATAACACCTGCGTGCTCTTGGTGTACACCCGGAAGGTATCCCGGAAGGTCCTCAAGTGTTACTAGTGGAATATTGAAGCTGTCGCAGTAGCGGATAAAGCGAGCAGCCTTATCAGAGCTATCACAGTCAAGCACACCCGCCATAACTAGCGGTTGGTTAGCAACAAAACCAACTGTCTTTCCATCAACTCTACCAAAACCAACTACGATATTACCAGCAAATAGCTCTTGAACCTCGAAGAATTCACTATTATCTGTAATAGAGCGGATAACATTACGAACATCATAAGGTAGTGTTGGGTCAGCTGGAACGATCTGCTCAATTTTGTAGTTAGATGTATTTGGTTCTGCAGTTGCTAGATCCTCGCCTTTGTTGCCATTGTTATGAGGTACTAGTGAAAGCAGTGTTCTGATTTGGCTGAAGCACTCCTCCTCATCGTTTGCAAAGAAGTGAGCGTTACCAGTCTTTTCGCAGTGTACACGTGCACCACCAAGCTCCTCCATAGTAATCTCTTCGCCAAGTACGGTCTTGATAACCTCTGGGCCAGTGATAAACATCTTAGATGTGCCATCCACCATAAATACATAGTCGGTCAGTGCAGGCGAATAAACCGCACCACCAGCACAAGGGCCTAGGATAACCGAAATTTGAGGGATAACACCTGATGCAAGTGTATTAAGGTAGAAAATCTCACCATAACCAGCAAGTGCATTAACACCCTCTTGGATACGTGCTCCACCTGAGTCATTGATACCAATAAGTGGGATACGCATAGAAAGGGCGTACTCCATAATCTTTGTAATTTTGCGTGCGTGGCTAAGTCCTAGTGAACCACCAAATACGGTGAAGTCCTGAGAAAATATTGCCACGTTCTTACCCTCAACCGTACCAGTACCGATAATTACACCGTCGCCAGCCAGTTCTTTTGATGCCATACCAAACTCCGTAGCAGAGTGTTGTACGAATATGTCATATTCTCTAAAACTACCAGCGTCAAGTAGAGTTTCGATACGCTCTCTAGCTGTTAGTTTACCCATACTTTTTTGCTTTTCGATAGCCTTTTCGCCGCCACCTAGAAATACTCGTTCTGTGCGTGCTAACAGGTCGAGAATCTTTGAATCATTTGCCATTATTCTTTATTTTTTTAGTTAAAATATTTATTCAAATACGTATGATTGATAGGTTATATATAATTTGTAAAGGTAAACTATTTTTTTTGACGAGCCAAAATTTAGAAGAAATTATTTTTTATCGAAGATAGATTTACCCATCCAACGGCCACTTAGATAGTACCAAACCATTAGTATTAATCCAATGCCCCAACCAATAACAATACTACCAGCTACTATGTCAATGCCGTCTAAATTCGTGTACTTTGAACATATCTTTGCAATAGGGATACGACAGCCCCACAGCGCAATAAATGTAGCAATCATAGGAAATATTACAGCTCCCGCTCCACGCAACATTGCCCCGATAATATACATTCCCGAAAATAGAGGGTAGAAGAGACTCACGATAACTAAGTATCGGTGACCCTCACTTATTACCACCTCGTCTGTGGTAAATAGCCTTAGGAAGTTCTCCCCAAAGACGTATATTATAATGCCAATTACAATGCAGGTGATAGTGGAGAATTCGATAGTTCTACGAAGTCCACGTTTAACTCTATCGACTTTGCCCGCTCCGATATTTTGTCCCACAAAGGAAGTGAGTGCCATAGCGAAATTCATAGCAGGAATAACCGCTAGTGCATCGATACGCATACCAGCTGTAAAGGCTGCAATGGTATCGGTACCGTAGCTATTTATAATTCCAAATAGTGCTACCGCCCCGAAGGCTACAAACGACTGCTGAATACCAGTGGGTAGTCCAAATCTAAGACACTGAATAAAGATACCACGATGGAACTTTAGCTTGAAGAGGTTAATATGAAAGACTATATCTTTGCGAGCATTAATATAGAGTATTGCGGCAAGGTATGCAATGCCTTGTGAGATGACTGTTGCCCAGGCTGCCGCTGCAACCCCAAACCCGCATAGTACTATGAATGTGTAGTCCAAGATTATGTTTAGTATTGCGGAGAATGCTAGGAAGTAGAGTGGTGTGCGAGAGTCACCAACGCCTCGTAGCATTGCAGCGATAGTATTGAAACCAAATAGTAGAAATATTCCAGTGAGATACACCTCTAGGTACTCCACCCCTAGGGGTATGAGTTCCTCGGGTAGGGATGTAGCTCGTAGTATGTCCTCGGATAGTAGAAGTCCAATAGCTCCAATAATCACTCCACTTACAAGTAGTACAATATGTAGAGTGTCGCTGGTAATATGCACCTTTGCAAAGTTGCCACGCCCGAAATATTGAGATATAACTATACTGGCTCCGCTACCTAGACCGATAACCATTGCAACTATGGCAAAGACAACAGGCGTGCTGGCTCCAACAGCAGCTAGTGCCTCTTTGCCTAGAAATTTTCCTACAATTACACTATCTACAAACTGATAAAGTTGCATTAGTAGGTTTCCTGCTATGATGGGCAGAGAAAATAGTATGATTTGTTTGCCAATAGGACCGCTTGTAAAATCTTTCATAGTTACTCTTGAGGCGGTAAAGATAGTCATTTTTATGGTGTTCGATGCTTTTTCCCTTAAAGATTTATAGTTATTAGTTAGTTCGGAGGTGTTGGTGCTGAGGAGTGATTGTCTTGTACTGTTGGATTGTAGTGGGAGCTATATTTTGTGTTAGTATCAGTAAAATAGTGATAAAAAATTTGGTAGGATAAATATTTTATTTACCTTTGCGGTGTGTTGGTGTTCTAATACACTGCAAAAACCCTAAAATATAAATAATAGTCTATTTTGTAGAAAAGTTGCTGAAAATATAATTATATGGTGTAAAAATGTTTTTGGTAATGAAAAATAATAGATATATTTGTGTTGAATTTTAACTAAACTAAAAAAAATAATGAAAAGAATTATTTCAACTTTCGTGCTAACCTTAGCCGTTGTACTATCTGCCTCGGCGCAAGAAGCTGATGCTATCTTCCAGAAGTATCTTGATAAAACAGGACTTATAGAATTTATTGAAAACTATGAGAGCTCGTCATTTACTCTTGACTATACACTTGAGGCTGGCCCAATGGTAATGGAATATAAAGTAACAGGAGATGGCAACGATAAGTATCGTGTTGAAGCGTCTATGCAAGGTCAGAATGTACTATTTATCATACGTGATAGTGTAGCGTATGTTAATGCAGGTGGGCAAGTTCAAATGGTGGACAACCAATCACAGATTGCTCAAATGGTTCCTCTAAAATCTATGACAGATATTCTTCCTACGGCTGATAAATACACCTCGATGGAGATCGTTGGAAGCGAGGGTAAGGGTAAGAAGGAGTGTTACCTAGTTAAGGTAATCTCTAAGGAAGATAGTTCAGAGGCTACTATATACTTCAATAAAGCAAGTGGACTTATAGAGAAGATGGTCAGCGAAGTTGAAGGTCTAGGGTCAGTTGAGGTGTTACTAACAAAGTACACTGAATTTGTGGATGGTGAGCTAAATATCCCAACTGAAATTTCAACTAAAACACCACAGGGAAATATTGTGTTTGTGGTTAGTAATATAGAGGTAGACTATCCAGTTGCCCCTTGGATGTTTGCTGCCCCACAGGTATAATCCCCCCCCCCTTTTTTAGGATTCTATCAATACAAGAAACAAAAACCTAATTATAACATAAAAAATGAAAAAACTATTTTTAGTACTATCGCTTTTCCTTGCTGGGCTATCTGTTCAGGCACAGGAACTCGATATGATGGAGGTCATCCCTAATGACCCAGAGGTACGAACAGGTGTTTTGGATAATGGTGCGAGTTACTACATTCGTCGCAACACCAAGGATCCAGAGCGTGCAAACTTCCACATCCTATATAAAGTAGGAGCAGTACTTGAGGAGGATCGCCAAGACGGTCTTGCTCACTTCCTTGAGCATATGGCATTCAATGGTTCTAAGAACTTTGAGGGTAACAACCTTATTGAGTACTGTAAGAGTAATGGTATTGAATTCGGTGCTAACCTTAACGCAGGTACAGGTCAGGAGATGACAACTTATATGATCACCAATGTACCAATCGTAAGGGAGGGTGTTGTTGACTCTATGCTACTTGTACTTCACGACTGGGCAGGATTCATCACACTGGATCACGACGATATCGATGATGAGCGTGGTGTAATTTCAGAGGAGTGGAGAATGTACGAGGCTATGGCAAATACTCGCCTGAGAAGACAGTCTAACGAATTGCTATTCGGTACAGACAATATCTACAACAGACGTGATATTATTGGCCCACTTGAGAATATTCAAGGTTTTGATTACCAGGACATCAAGGACTTCTACCACAAGTGGTACCGTCCAGATCTTCAGGCGTTTGTTATCGTAGGTGATATTGATCCTGAGGTTATCGAAGCTAAACTTAAGGCAGTTATGGCCGATGTGAAGGCAGTTGAGAATGGTGCAAAACCTCCTAAATTCAAGATGGAGAAGCACGAAGAGCCACGCTTTGGTGTTTACACTGACCCAGAGGCATCTTCAACCTCGATTACACTTGTTTGTAAACTTCGCCCACAACCAAAGAAGTATGCTAATACAGTTATGTCTGCTAAGACCGAGCTACTGAACTATCTTGCTACGTATATGATTAATCAGCGTATGCTTGAGATAGGGAAGAGTGCTAATGCACCGTTTGTAAGTTCAAATGTTTGGGCTTTCTCAATGAACGATATGTTCGATGCACTTTATCTTTCGGTTGATGCTCGTCCAGGCGAGACAGTAGAGGCATTCTCGGCTTCTTACACTGAACTACTACGTGCAGTGCGAGGTGGATACGCTACCCCAGAGCTTGATAGAGCAAAAGCAGAACTTCTATCTATCAACGAAGCTCAATTTAATGCCAAAGATGATAGAAAGAACCAACAATTTGTAACGCAATACAACAATAACTTCTTTGACAATAAGCCATTCCCTTCTGCAGAGTATGATTATGAACTATCTAAGAAGTTAATCGAGAGCATTACTATTGAGGAGATTGAGGCGCAAATCTCATCTCTACTAACACAAGATAATGTAGTGGTTTACGCTTACGAAAAGTCAGGTGAGGGTATCACAAATACTACGGTTGCAGAACTAGAGGCTGCATACAATGCGGTTAATGCATCTGAGATTGCACCTTACGTTGAGGAAGAAGTTACTCGCCCTCTAATCGCTGATTTAACTGCTCTTAAAGGCTCAAAGGTTGCTAAGACTAAGGAAGGTAAATTTGAGACTACTGAGTGGACTCTAAAAAATGGTCTAAAGGTGATTGTTAAGCCTACTGACTACAAGGCAGATGAGGTGATGCTTCAAGCTACTCGTAAGGGAGGTACTTCGAATATCGAAAGCCTTGAGGATCTATACTCTATCGAACTTATGAGTACCTTTGGACAGTATGCAGGTCTTGGTGATTTTACTGCAACAGAACTTACTCGTGCACTTAGTGGTAAACAAGCATACGCAGTACCATATGTAGGTGCAAGCACAGAGGGACTATCAGGTTCTTCGACTGTGAAGGATATGGAGACAATGTTCCAACTTCTTTACCTAAGAGCTACCGCTCCTAGAGCAGAGAAAACTGATTGGGATGTTATGATGGACAAACTTCATACGGAGGTTGAAGGTGCACTTCACGATCCAATGCGTATCTTCCAAGACTCTATCCAAAACACACTATTTAACCATAACCCACGTAACCTAGTTATGGGTGAGGAGTACCTATCGAAAGTTTCATTCGAGGCACTTAAATCTCAGTACGAAAGAATCTACTCAAACCTAGGCGATATGACATTCTTTATCACTGGTTCAGTAGACCTTGAGACTCTTAAACCACTTGTTGAGAAGTACATTGGTTCTCTACCTGTGAAAAAAGGCACTAAGGGTAAAGTAGGTAAGTACCTATCTAGTGAAGTGGCTAAGGGTGACATAGTTAATCACTATACTGTACCACAGGAATCACCACAAGTCATTGCAGTTGTCGTTGCTTCGGGTGAGGTTGATTACTCTATGGAGGAGGATCTAAATCTAGAGGTTGCAGGTCGTGTACTTCAGAGCATCTATACTCGTACTATCCGTGAGGAAAATAGCGGTGTTTACGTTGTTCAAAACGCTATGAGTGTTTCGGCAGTACCAATCGAGCAATTCATTAACCAGACTATCTACCTAACTGATTCATCGAAAGTGTTTGAACTACTACCACTTGTTGGTCAAGGTGTTGATTATATTACAACAGAGGGACCTTCAGAGGAGGAACTTAAGCAAGCAAGACTAGCTATGCACAAGCACTATGCTGACAATAACCGTACTAATGGAATGTGGCAAAGCTATATCTCTTCTTGGTATATCTGGGGTATAGACAACTACACAGGTTATGATGAAACTCTTGACGCTATCACTCCTCAGAGTGTGAAGGAGGCTGCTATACGTGCCTTTGGTCAGGGTAATAGAATTGAACTTATCCAACTTCCGTAAGTAAGCTTCGGATAGAATACAATAAAAATGAGCTAGATGAAACATCTGGCTCATTTTTTTTTGCTATCTTTATCACTATGAAACGCAGAGTGTGGCAGGTAATGGAGGCGGGGCGCTATCCGATGCTATGGATAGTGCTTAGTTTTATGTGTGGTATATTCTGCCACAATGCCTTTGAATTCGATGGCGGTTTATGGTGGGGTATAGTCGTAGTAATAGTTGCCCTAGGGGTTATCTTTGATATTCTACTTAAACGTTCTGAACCACTATTACTCTGTATAGTGGCAATTGGAGGCTTTCTTGCTTCATCACTTCGTGAACCAAAACTTCCCGAAAATCTAAAATATAATCAACAGTCGCTCTTTGTTGGCGTACTAGAGAGTAGAGTTGAGAGTATCGGAGAGTGGCAACGCTCAGAAATGAAACTCCTAGCCGTTCGTGACAGTTTAGGTAGGTGGAACTATTGTAATGTTGGTGTAATTGCCAGAGTTGATAGCTCGATGGTAGTACAAAGGGGAGATACAGTGGCATTAATCGGTCGACTACGAGAGGTGGCGGGTGGTTATGGCGATTACCTAACGAGGCGAGGTTATCTAGGGCAAATATATGGTTATAGACCTGAGATAATAGGACGAGATTACTCAACTGGCCTGTTAGATAGAGTGCAGGATAGTGCCATTGATAGACTCCGCTCACTCGATACACTTGGAAGTCAAGCCGTAGCAGCTATTTCAGCTATGGTTGTGGGACGTAGGGATATGTTAAACCGAGCAAGCGTTGAGAGTTATCGTGATGTTGGTGCAGCTCATCTACTGGCAATCTCTGGACTTCATATTGGAATTATCGTAGTTCTACTTAACTTGATATTTGGATGGGTAAAACTATGGAATCGTGGTGGTAGAGTATTGTTCAGCATAGTTGTAATCCTAGGATTGTGGAGTTATGCACTCTTTAGTGGTATGGCAATATCTGTGCAGAGGGCAGTTATAATGTTTACACTCTACCAACTCGCAGTTATGATTGGTCGCAGCGGTATATCTATCAATATTCTTGCATCTTCAGCTTTTATAGTGCTTTTGATTAATCCCTTATCGCTATATGATATTGGTTTTCAGTTGTCATATTCGGCAATGGTTGGAATTTCGATACTTTGCCGTCCGCTTATATCCGTATTTTCATTGAGGTATCGTATTCTGAGATTATTATGGGGAGCGTTTGCGGTTAGTATTTCCGCTCAACTCTTTGTGATGCCGCTAGTGGTCTATTACTTTGAGCAACTTCAATGGTTTTCGCTACTGTTATTTCCTGTGGTGTGGTTTAGTATGCCTGTTATAATATTTTCGACTGTTATTTACTTGTTGAGTGGTGTTGGGGTGATCGGTTATATTGCAGTAGAGGTAGCTTCGTGGCAGAATCATTTATTTGTTTTAGTAGCAGGTAATGAGTGGGTTGTGGTTAAATGCCCAGAGTTGCCGCTGTGGTTATTAGTGGTTATCTATGGGGTTTTGATTGTAATGAGTCATTGGTTTGCGAGTTCTATGAATCGTCGTTCACGTTATTCAATGCTTCGTAGGCGTATGTTAGGGGGTGGTATATATTAGGTTTTGGTGTTGGATTATAAGTGTTTACTCAGTTATTTTGCTGCGTCAATGTTTCTTTCCCACTGCTATAAACTTTTTAGCGTGGAAAAAT
>CAYJLU010000002.1:0-31869 GCA_964371395.1 uncultured Rikenellaceae bacterium
TATGCCATTGTCAATAAACTCATAGATGTTGGGGATGTGAAGTAAAGCCTCTCTTTGAGTTTCGACTTATTTGCCCGTAACCATACAAAATGGGCTGCCTAACACTTCAATTAGACAGCCCATTTCATTTTTTCTATGGTTATACACTCTAATAGCTTATTGTAATAATGCCACTATCCATCGTAATAGATTCAATAAAACCATCATCATCAAGATTATATGCCAGACTCACTCGGCTAACCTCCTCATCTAATTCATAGCTGATTATTTCGATAGGTAGGTTTTTGCACATTAACGCTCCAAATAGTGATGGTTGTAGCGATGATAGGTACTCTCGCAAACTAAGTGAAATATTATTGAATGCTACATCCGAGCTTAATATAGTCAATAAATTAATCTTGTTATAGTTAATAAGATTACCGTACTTAACCTCTGTTCTGATAATGTCACCGGCACTAGCCTCGATGCAATTACCATCCTCCCACTTAAGTGTAGTGGGACTATCTGAATTTAGACTTGAGAAATGAAATTCAGTTAATTCATCGTTTTCATTGTAGATATAGTAGTAATTTTCAATGTCATTGATATTAATCTTTTCGATCAATCCCTTATCATTTTTACTGTACTTTAAGGTGCTCTTTGGTGATGATATCTCAGCAATAATAGTAGCTGAGGTGTGCGTAAAATTTATCTCTGAATTAATAAACGGAGAAGAAAGATTTAGTTTAGTTACATTCTTATTATCATCATAGGATACCTCAATAGGAATATTAAAGCCCTGATATAGCACAGATATTGACTTTAACGGCTTCTCCAACACAGGTTCTTCTGACTCCTTATTATTATCCGTATCGCACGAGAGTACAGCTAAAAATAAGATTGCAAGCAGCAGTAAGTTTTTCAAGTTTTTTAACATAATTTTGTATTAATGAAATTTATTCTTGGAGTGTAAAGATAATATATTTCTTGCAGTTACACAATTATCACTACTATCACAGCTCTTCTAGTTTCTCTTTAAATGACCTAGCCGCACAATATGGAGAGCTACTACCCAGTATTGCCGATATTACAGCAACACCATCAATACCAAGAGATATAACATCGCTACAATTATCTAAATTTATACCGCCTATTGCAACTATTGGATGATTTGAGACCTCTCGGCACTCTCTAGCACCTACTAGTTCAAATGGCTCCTTTATATCTTGCTTGGTTTTTGTAGAGAAAATCGGCGAGATGGCAATATAATCTACATCTAGCTGCTCTGCTGCAACTGCCTCTTCGACCGTCTCGACTGAGAGTCCTATAATTTTTTGATAGCCCAGCAACTCCCTAGCCGTAGAGTACGGCATATCGCTCTGTCCAATATGCAAACCATCTGCTCCAGATGCCAGTACAATATCTACTCTATCATTAATTATCAAAGGGACTCCATACTTATTAAGCATTGTTTTGACTCGTATGGCCAAATCTAAAAATTCACGAGTTGAAGCGTGTTTTTCTCGTAGTTGAACGACTGTAACGCCTCCACGTACTGCCTCCTCGATCAATTCAACAATATCACGATCCCCTGCAATATCTCTATCGGTGACCAAATATAACTTCAAATTAACACTCATTCCACTCGACATTATCCAAAGAATCCTCTGATAAATTACATAGCTCATCTAGGAAATTAATCTGCATTGAGCCGTTACCCTTTGATCGCTTGGCAGCAATCTCCCCTGCAATACCCATTGCTGTCATTGCACTACTTGTAGCCTTAAGTCTATCGCTCTGCACAGCGGCAAAGGCTCCTATAATCGCCGTTGCGGTACACCCCAGCCCTGTCACTTGTGTCATCGCTGTCGAGCCGAATGGTACCTCTATAACACTCTGTCCATCGGTTATATAGTCAGTTGGTCCACTAATTACCACAACTGCCCCTGTTGCATTAGCTAGCTCTACTGCCGAACTAATTGCGTCATCTGAATTTGCGCTACTATCAACGCCCTTAGTGGTAATCGCTACACCAGCAAGTGCCATTATCTCGGAACCATTACCTCGAATAATCGTCGGTCTACACTGCTCAAGTATAGTTCTACATACTTCGTTGCGATATGGTGTCGCACCAGCTCCTACGGGGTCAAACACCACAGGTATTCCACGCTCTGAGGCTCTACGCCCAGCAAGAATCATTGCCTCTACCCAATCCTTAGATAGCGTTCCTATATTGAGTACCAGAGATGAGGATATAGATACCATATCTTCGACCTCTTCTGTGGCGTGGGCCATTACGGGACACGCCCCAATGGCAAGAAGTGCATTGGCAGTACTATTCATCACCACAAAATTAGTGATATTATGTACTAGGGGAGAGTGCTTTTTAAGTGACACTAAATCACTCATAAATTGAGATTTAGATAATTTTAAATATTTCATAATATAAGTCGTCATTGCTATAATTGTTCACAAATATAGTTAATCTTGACTCTTCTTCCAATAAAATTAAGTACCTTTGCTCGAAATTAAATTTAAGAAATTTTAATTAATTTCTTGACACTGAAAATACTCTAGAGTAAAATAAGTACGTTGTATTTGTAAAACTCTATAAAAATAGAGCAGGGGAATATATATGAAATACGACTTTAATACGCTACCAGAGCTTATTGACTTTGCCGAGCGTAACTTTGCTGAAGATACAGCATACCAAATTAGAAGTGGAGAGGGCTATAACGAAATTAGTTATAGAGATTTCGTCGAGGATGTACGTAGAGTTGCAGCATACCTACGATCAAAGGGGTTAAATAGACAACACGTAGGAGTACTTGGAGAGAATTCTTACCAATGGGCTATTACCCTATTTGGCATATCGTACTCTGGAAATATTGCAATACCTATTGATAAGGACTTAACCTCTTCTGAGGTCGAAAATATCATTAGTATGTCCGACTGTACAGTACTGGTTTACTCTGAGAACTACGACGATACAATCAAACCTATAATCGATAGACTTCCAAATGTAGAGTTTATTGAGTCATCTGAGACTATATTCGAGAAATACCTCTCCTTGGGGCAGGTAGATCTAGAGATCAATGGAAGGGAGTTTGATAATAAATTCTCTATCGATGATATGGTTGCAATATTCTTCACCTCGGGCACAACTGGTGTTAGCAAGGGGGTGATGATCTCGCATCAAAACATTATCTCGACAGTCAAAGCGAGCACTTCGCTATCGCCTAAAAATAGCACCTACCTGTCACTACTGCCAATGCACCACACCTTTGAGCTTTCACTAGGTATAGTACTGGCACTAGCCCAAGGTAACACTGTGGCTATAAATGACTCAATAAGGCACTTTGCTGCAAATTTACAGATATTTAAACCAACATACCTACTCGCCGTACCACTTATAGCCGAGACTCTATATAATAATATCTGGGATGGTATTAATCGCTCGGGTAAAGCGAAGATAGTAAAGGCGATGCTCAAGACAAGCCGTGCATTACATAGTATAGGTATTGATGTTAGACGCAAGTTATTCAAGAAGATTCTTGCGGGCTTTGGTGGTAGACTCGACTTTATATTTTGTGGTGGAGCAGCACTTGATCGTGATATTGCCACAGGGTTATTCGACTTCGGTATTGATATGAATATAGGTTATGGTATCACTGAGTGTGCGCCGATAGTTACAGCAAATGCGAGCCTTAGACGATCAAAACTCGACTCCTGTGGAGTTAAGTTCGAGACCTGCGAGACTAAAATACACAATCCTAATGGCGATGGAGAGGGTGAAATTATAGTTAAGGGTGTAAATGTTATGCTTGGCTACTATAAGAACCAGTCTGCAACCGATGAGGTTATACGAGATGGATGGTACCATACCGGTGATATAGGGAAATTTGATAAGGACGGTTTTCTTCGTATCACAGGACGTATCAAGAACCTTATAGTGCTTAAGAATGGTAAGAATATATATCCAGAGGAGATAGAGAGTTATCTATTAAAGATTGATGGAATTAGTGAAGTTGTAGTCTCGGCAAAGGAGGCTAAAGGCGAGGAACTATACCTTACCGCTGAGATATACACAGCAGATACAGATATACCTCACTCCAAAATCGAACAGAGTATCGAGGAGCTAAACGACGAGCTACCATTCTATAAAAGAATAGTGAATGTAGAGTTCCGTAGCACGGAATTTCCGAAGACATCATCAAAAAAGATAAAACGCTTTGTTACCAACCAAAAATAAATTAGATCATTCAAGAATAAACAGATATTAATTATGAAAAAAGAAGAGATTTTTAGTAAGATAACACGATTATTTTCAGAAAATTCAGCAGTTAAGGAATCAGGTATATCTATGGACACCTCAATTCAAAAGGATCTAGGTCTAGACTCAATGAAATTAGTAGTGGCAGTTATAGAGATTGAGAAACTATTCAAAATTGAGATACCAGATAGAAAGCTATTTAAGCTAAAGACTGTTGGAGCGATGGTTGATTTTATAGTCGAGCGTAGGGCGAAGTTAGCAATAAGTTAACCTATTCATAGGACTAGATAATAGAGACCGTTCAACGCTCTTCATAGCGGAGCAAAACATAAGTTTTACGATGGTCTCTAATAGTATTTATAAAAGCGCAGAGGTTCGGATTTTCGTCCAAACCTCTGCGCTTTTATATGGTAAAAAAATTATTAGTAGGTTTCATAAAGTGAAACCTGCATCTCTCTTGGCACATCAATATTGCCTCTATCCAGAACTACCAACTTTCCATTCTCTACTCCCACTACCATTCCTAGATCCTCTGAGCAACGAAGTGTGATATTCTCACTATCACTCATAATAATTACCCATATATATGGCTCATCGCTTAGAACTAGGTCCGAGTTATTAAAGAGTTTACTATTATGCGATAGGTATTTACCATCAACATTTCTAAACATTACCTTTTGGTGGTCTATCACATCAATGGCAAATAGCTCTGAATCATTCTCAGAGTACTTTGTGCCAGTAATTTTGTTATTGATTCTATCTCCTGAGGCGATATAACCATCATAGATGCCAATTTGTAGTGTAAAATCCTTATTTGAATTTGTTAGATTGTTTGGTTGAGGGTTACTATTATTCTCTGCGCTGTACTTAGACTCATAGTTATTATTATTGTTATAATCATTACTAGATGCCGTTTTTCCGACTGCTACTGCACCGCTAACGCCAGGATAGTTTACGATAGCTTTGCCTGCTTGGTGCGAGAATGTTTGCGGGTCATAGGGTGCATACCCCGTATCACCATTAGCTAGGGTAAAGATAAACGAGTTACTCTGGCTATCAAACCTTACGCTTGTTGCCTCAGAGCCGTTGATAGTTCCAAAGACCTGCGCCCAGTACTTCTTACCATTATCTCGCATACCTGTACCTAGATACCTTAATGCTCCATTGAGTATGTTTTGTCTGTGTCCCGGTGAGTTCATCCAACCCTCTACCACTGCTGCAGGCGATGTATATCCATTAGCAATATTCTCTGCTGCATTTGTATAGTCAAAGTTATATTCATCAAGGATAGTGGACCAGCTCTCTCCCGTTGGGCGATCGTGGCTATAATAGTCCAATAGTTCATATGCTCGCTGTGCTCCAAAATACTGCATCAAATTTGTGGTAATATAGATTGGTAGTCCAGCAGATATGCGTTCATTATTTGTTAATCTAAGTACGTCCCAATCTTCTTGAGCTGTATTATCAAGGCCTGAAGGAACTGTACTTTGAGCCTGTGTGCTATATATAGCGCACAGTGCTAGTAGTAGGGTAAAAAATTTTTTCATAATTTTAGTTCTTTTATTTAAAGAGAATCAACAAAACATTTTGTTTTACAAACAAATATAATGTTTTTTGATTAAAAATACAATTATTTTGTTCAAAATGACTATCCAGAATAGTTCTCCGATAGAAAATAAGTAGTCTGACGATTAGTTGCAATGGTCAAGAATTAAAGCTCATAAATTAAGTTTCGTGTCCAATTAATAGCAAAAAAAATCCCACTAACTTCAATAGTAGGATTTCTATATAATCTTAAAAGTATATTCTTTAATGCAGATTCATACTCACTCTCCCTCCCTCTCTCTCTCTCTCCCACTCTCCCACTCTCCCCCTCTCCCACTCTCCCCCTCCATCTTTCACTTCTCAACCTTTCACTCCTGCGTATCTGTGACTAATAGTACTCAATCTCCACTATTTTACGGAAATCCTCACGTAGTGTCTTAACTATATCGTGCATTATATCCACTCGACGCTCTAGGGCTATCGGTAAATTTGGATCTAGGTGCGCCTCATTAAGCCTTGTACCTATAATCATCTTAATCTTTCTGTGTGCGAGTAACTGATGGACAATCTTTCGATCAACACTACCCTGCTGGGCTAGTAATAGAGGTCTGCCCGTTGTCTCTACAAGTTGCCTAAGCAATCTACGCACACACCCTAGTGTAATAACCCCCTCCGATACAATATCTATACCCAAGATATGAGATTCTGGCGGAAGTAACACTCCTCTAGCATTCGGAAGAACTCTAATAGTTCTATTTAATTCTCTAGCGATAATCTTCGCAGTGGTCCCCCCCGACACTATCTTCTTCCCACACCAATGCTTTACGCACATAGCATACTCTTTATCTTCGCTACGATCTAATGGTGCTCCAGTGCAAAATAGTAAGGGTCTATCGTCCATCTCAAGGGGGGGGTAAATATCTAAGGGTTATTCGTCACTATCAACACTATCGGCTATATCCTCTGCTCCCTTCACGTCTATCTCCTCCATATCCGAGGAGAATAGATCCTTCTCGATCTCCTCTTGAGCCTTATCGTCAATCTTTACGCTTATCTTAACAAAATAAATCGAATCTTCTGTCTCAAGCATAACACCATAAAAAAAATCGCCGTTAGGCTTATCTATGCGAGTCATATGGTCGGTAAATCCATCTGGATACCTTTCCTTTAATAGAGATTTAAGCTCACTACTAAGTTTATCATAACTAGTCATCACTCTTCTCTTTGCTCTTGCATTAACACTTTTAGTCGACATAACTTAAAATTCAATTGTTGTTTGATTAAAATTCTATAAATTACTTTTTTACACGTAAATACAACAGATACCTACCTTATAATTTTATGCAATTATAATTAAAAAATTATAACTAGCGAAATATTCCAATCATTTTTCGTAATTTTGAATTATGAAAGCAGAAGAAATATATAGACTAAGGGACAGGATTAATTTTCTAAATCGTAGATATTATATTGACAATGTGTCAGAGGTAAGCGATTTTGAGTTTGATGAATTACTAAAGCAACTTGAAGTACTAGAAATTAAATACCCTGAGTACTTCGATCCTAATTCGCCTACCCAGCGTGTGGGTAGCGATATAACGGGCGGCTTTCAGAGTATTGAGCATAGAGTACCTATGCAGTCATTATCTAATACCTACTCGCCAGAAGAGGTGTCAGAGTGGATGGCTAGAGTTGAGAAAGAGGTTGAGACACAACAATACTGCTGCGAACTAAAGTTCGATGGTACTGCAATTAGTATTACGTATGAGAATGGCAAGTTCATAAGAGCTGTAACTAGAGGAGATGGGCAACGTGGTGACGATGTAAGTGCAGCTATTCGTACCATCCGCTCAATACCTCTACAACTTTCAGGTGATAACTACCCCGAGTATATGGAGGTGCGAGGTGAGGTTTATATGCCATTTGATGTGTTTGACAGGCTGAATACTCAACGAATCGAGCTAGGCGAAGAGACCTTTGCTAACCCTCGAAATGCGGCATCGGGTAGCCTAAAATTACTAAGCCCAACTGAAATTGCTAAACGTGGACTTGAGTGTGTGCTATATAACTTGCAGTGCAATGACTATACGCTAACCTCACACTTCGATACATTAAAACACCTTGCTAAATGGGGTTTTGCAACTTCTAAATTCTCGACGCTATGCAACTCCATAACCGAGGTTGAACAATACATAGCCAAGTGGAATATCGCAAGACATAAACTTCCATTTGCAACAGATGGCATCGTTATCAAGGTAGATTCTACTGCTGCACAACGTTCATTGGGTTCAACTGCTAAGGCTCCTCGATGGGCTGTTGCTTATAAATTTAAGGCAGAGGAGGCATTAACTACGCTATTGAGTGTAGAGTTTTCTGTTGGTCGCACGGGAGCAGTTACCCCCGTTGCCAACCTTAAACCAGTTAAGCTCAGTGGTACAACTGTTAAGCGTGCCTCTATGCACAATGCCGAGCAAATTGCACTTCTAGATATAAGAATTGGCGATGAGGTAGTTATCGAAAAGGGAGGGGAGATTATACCAAAGATTACTAAGGTAAAGACCCCGAATCGGTCACTGTTTAGTACAGCGATTGAGTTTCCAAAGTTATGCCCTGCCTGCTATGCTCCACTAGTCAAGGTAGAGGGGGAGGCAAAGCACTATTGTCTTAATGCAGAACATTGCCCTCCTCAGGTAGCGGGACGTATCTCGCACTTCGTCTCACGCAAGGCTATGCAGATTGTATCACTAGGCGAGCAGACCATCGAGCTATTGCTCACTCACAAACTAATTAAGAACATTGCTGACCTATATGAACTCAAAGCAGAGGATATTGAGGGATTAGAGCGTATGGGAACACTATCGGCACATAATATTATTGATGGTATTACTAAATCGAAACAGGTACCATACCCAAGGGTATTATTTGGGTTGGGTATTCGATACGTAGGCGAAACCACTGCAAAGAAACTAGCTGCTGCAATTACCTCAATAGAGAAACTAAGGGTTGCAACTATCGAACAATTAATTGCAGTTGATGATGTAGGGGTAAAGGTTGCGGAGTCTATTGTTGAGTACTTTGGCTTGGAGAAGAATATAGATATTATAGAGAGGTTACACAGTGCGGGTGTGCAACTCCAAGGCGAATCAAAGGAGCTTATCTCTGGTGCGCTTAGTGGTGAGAAGGTGGTCATTTCGGGCACATTTCAACAAGTAGGCAGAGAGGAACTCCGAGGGCTTATCGAGGCGCACGGAGGCGAAAATCAAAGCTCGGTGGGTAAGAGTACAACTCTTATGGTCGCAGGTAGTGGAGTTGGCCCAGCAAAGATTAATAAGGCTGAAAAATTAGGAACTAAAGTAATCGACGAAGATACATTTTTTGAACTCATAGGCAATCAAGAGTTATGAGAATTATAGTCTTAATATTATTTCTTAGCCACCTTAGTATCTTTGCCACTTACGGGCAGAGTGCAAGTGATAAGGAGAGCTTTCAACTAAAGGGAACACTTGGGGGAAAGTACTCAATTACTATGTCACTTACCACCGATTGGTTTACAGTTAATGGCGACTATTACTACTACTCTAACTCCGATAATCGCCTTGAACTCACAGGCGAGGTTCTAGGAGATAACTTCATACTCAAGGAAAGAGATAACAAGGGAAATATAACGGGAAATTTCACAATTAACTATAATGACTTTACGGGCACGTGGAGTTCAAACAATAGGACTCTATCGGTTGAGTTACACGACATTAACTCTTACACTAAGAGCAAACCAAAACGTGACACTGTCTATCTAACCGATCAGGGCATTATACTCGATGGATTAGACAAAGCACTTGAGTTTAGCGACTACTCCACTGATGACTATAAGGATATGATCATTGAGTTACCAGAGGGTATTTCTTCACCGAAAAATTCAAAGGACTATAAGAAGATATATACCGAGGAACTAGATAGTCAAAATAGGAGTTCAAATTGGAGAATTAATGGAGAGATAGCAGACGGAGAATTCTTATGGTACACCCAACAAGAATATAAAAATTTCAAGAACTATCAATATCTGCTCGTGAAGTTCAAAGATGGCATTCTCTTGCCAATATCCATAGGCTACTGGGAAGATGATGATGGTACACTTATCATCTCGGGTATCGAGAAAGATATATATGATGAGAATGGAGACTATCTCCACACTATATTCAATGATTTTTACGGCAATAACGTCGTGGGCAAGATAGAGTATTACTACTTACAGAATTATCGCATTGCCTCTGGTAATATATTCCACTGGAGAGTGTCTAGCATACCACCCAACCCTCACCTTATATGCCACATTGAGGAGTATGATAATCAAGGCGATAGAACTTCAATATGGAGATTCTATCAATCCAACAGCAATACTGCAAGGGATAGATTGGATTGGTTCAGAGCCGAAGAATCACTTCCGAAGTCCAACTGGGAGACATACTTTGAGTATGGGTACCCACAAAGTAATACGGATGATGGCCAAGAGAGGTTAATTAATATCTATCGTCCAGAGGGAGTCTCCTCGGAGTTGTATATGGAGAATCACTACCTCTGCGACTTTGGTAGTGAGAATCCTAATAAACCCATTAAATTGGTTCAGCGTAAGCTATTCACTAGCTCGATGCTCAATGCTCACGAGCAAGATGAGCTATACAACTATCGAAATATTGATAGCCTAAACTATCAATACATCCGAGAGAATGGCAAGCCAAAGTACCTATTGGTAAATACATTTAATGGCAGCACTAAATTATCGACCGAACACTATTCACTAATAGATAGCCACGATATATCTATTAATCTATTTGACATATCAGGAAATCACTTTAGAACGGCAAGATATAGTGCAAAAAATCAAGACTTTACTTACCACGATATTCCTTTTACTACTGGAAATCTGAGTATTACTGCTGTGAGTGGTAATAAACTACAAGCACTTCTCGATACCGAGAGTTTTGACGAGGAGTTAATAATAACAGATTTAAGTTATGAACTCACCGAAGATGCTTTAATCCTTGATCACCCAAAGGGTGAGGTGAGAATTAATAGCGAAACTTACTATTACGATGACCAAAGTGAATCGACAGCCAGCTATCTGGGTTATAGCAATAGACTAAAGGGGTTCTTTGTCTTGAAGTATTCTAATGTCTATCTAATTCCACAAAGCGAGATTGTTGCTCTACCTTTTGCCTATGATGTTACAATAAATAGTCAGAGTGGATTGATTATAAGTGGTATAATGGAGAGCTCGGGCGTAAGAGTTAATAGAGTTGATAATAACGGAAGTTATGTACTAGGGTATCTGTACAATATATCTGTGGAATCTTTAAAGTGGGTATCACCCACTGAGGCACTCATAAAGGATTATAATAGCGATCAATACTATATTCTTTGTGTAGGAGACTCCGAGGAGGCTACACCACTAGAATTCTCTGAAAGCTACGACATAGATATTATTAATATTGAGACAATGTATTAATTAACTAAATATATTTACTACAATGAAAAAGTCCCTAATTTTCACATCTATTGCCTTAGTATGTTCAATGAGCATATCTGCTAGCGAGCCTGTAATCCAGAGTTTAACCCCCTCAAACGCACTAACATTAAATGACACTCCAACACCGTACTACACAGAAGGTGCTATTACTATTAGAGAGGTTAAAGCCGAAGAGCTTGAAGAGCTATTAAGCAGAGAGTCACTTAACGAAAAACTAGTAGTGGATAGCTCTACATTTACCCTTGAGGACACCTACCTAACACTCAACCATCCCGAAGGTGAACTTACCATAAACAATCAAATGATTGTCGATAGCGATAATATAGCTAGTTCATTAATTCAATACCTAGGTTACAGCAAAGTACTAAAGGGGAATTTAATCGAAAAATATTCAAATGTTTTCTTTATCCCTGATGTCAAACACTGTGCAATTGCCTTTGCCTATTACGTAGTTATTAATAGCCAGAGTGGGCTTATAACATCTGGGCTGATGGATGATTATGGTTGTTGTATCAGCAAAATTAATGAAACTCAATCGCAGATAATCGGATATATCTATAATCTAAATATAGAGAATAGTATATGGATTTCTAACTCCGAACTACTTATTAAAGATTATAATAGCCAGAGGTACTACATAGCCACAGTGGATAACTCTGTGGAGGAGCCATACAATGTGTTCGACAGCTACGACATAGATATAATTAACTACGAACCAGAATATTAAAATACAAAAAAATAGATACATATGAAGAGTTTAAAGGGGGTGGGTGTTGCCCTAGTAACACCATTTAAGAGTAATGGAGAGGTGGATTATATGGCACTAACTGCTTTGTTGAGCCATACCCAGAGGGTTGATTACTATGTAGTGCTTGGAACTACTGCCGAGAGTGCAACTCTTAATCAAGAAGAGCGTAATAAGATAGTACGCCACGTGGTGGAACACAATGGGGGCAAGCGTCCAATAGTTGTGGGCATAGGTGGCAATAACACCTCGGAGGTTGTACGTGCACTCCAAAATACCGACTTAACGGGTGTAGATGCTATACTTTCGGTTGTACCATATTACAACAAACCGAATCAAGCAGGTATCTATGCACACTATGCAGAAGTGCTTAAACATTCACCACTACCTGTCATACTCTATAACGTTCCGGGACGCACAGGAGTAAATATGACAGCTGAGACTACTCTACGCCTAGCTCACGATTTTAGGGGTAAGGCAGTGGCAGTAAAGGAAGCATCGGGCGATGTATCGCAAGCTGCCTATATACTAAGAGATAGACCAGAGGAGTTTCTAGTTATTTCGGGTGATGACAACCTAACACAGACTATTATTTCGCTAGGAGGAGATGGTGTAATATCGGTTAGTGCAAATTGCTTTCCAGAGAAGATGTGTTCGATGGTACGCTTTGCCCTAGGTGGCGAGACTAAAATCGCAGCAGAGCTATCTCTTGAGCTTTGGGAGGCTACCGACCTACTATTTGCCGAGGGTAACCCAGTGGGTGCTAAAGCAGCTTTAGAGCTAAAGGGAGTGATGGAACGCACTGTGCGCCTGCCACTTGTTGAGGCTACTGAAAATTTAGCTACGAAATTAAAGTCACAAATCGATAAGTATGAACTATAAATCAATCGGTGTGATACTCTGCATTATAGGTATCACACTCTTAGGTGCTAGAGCGCAAAATCCACCTAATATGGAGGCTATACGAGATTCTATCTCAAATCCAAGTAGCGGATTCTACTACCAACACCTAATGGATAGATACCGCCTACAAGATAGCACTCTAACGCTTAGAGATTTTCACTATCTATACTATGGTTACCCTGAGCAGGTGAACTATATGCCGCTTCTGGACAACAGTGCACGTATGGAGCTTGAGGAGATAATGTCGGGATACTCTACTCCAACTGCTGCTGACTATAAGCGTGCCATCGCCTATGCTCAAGCTATACTAGAGGTTGAACCATTCAACCCAAGGGATATTAATGCTCTTGCATACCTCTATGCTATGACAGGTAATGAGGTTGAATCTCAAAAGTTGATGCACAACTTAGAGATGATAGTGGAGACTATAAAGGCAACTGGTACTGGTCTTAGTGAGGAATCTCCGTGGTGGATAATATATTTCGACCACGCTGAAGATATTGTGAATCTTATGGGCTATAATTGGAGTAAACCTATAATCATTAGTCGCTCCATTGAGTTTATACCACTAAGCGACAAGCACCAAGATGGCATTAAGGGCTACTATTTTAATTACTCCGAAATATATGCACGAAAAGCTGACTATCTAGATAATGTTAAAGCTCCAAAGAGAAAGATGGATTTTAACCCCACGCAGAGCAGCAATAGATTTGAGTACTAAGATTTTCATCTAATAAACCAATTATATAAAAAAATGTACGATATTATTATTATTGGCTCTGGACCCGGTGGGTATGCTGGAGCTGTACGTGCCTCGCAACTAGGCAAAAGAGTTGCAATAGTAGAACGTGCCGAACTCGGTGGAGTTTGTCTGAATTGGGGATGTATCCCCACTAAAGCACTGCTTAAGAGTTCACAAGTCTATGAATATGCCGCTAGTGCAACCACTTATGGTGTGAATACAGGTGAGGGAGTCTCGGCTGATCTATCGGCTATTGTGGATAGGAGTCGTGGAGTAGCCTCGCAGATGAACAAAGGTGTTGAGTTTCTTATGAAGAAGAATAACGTAGAGGTTATCTATGGCGAGGGTAGAATCATAAGGGCTGGTGTTGTTGAGGTTGCTGGCATAGAATACGAGGCAGAGAATATCATCATTGCCACTGGAGCTAGGCCTCGTAGAGTGGAGGCTATACCTGTTGATGGAGTGAGAGTTATCACCTCAAAGGAGGCTCTATGCCTTAAGGAATTACCTCGTTCAATCGTAGTGGTCGGTAGTGGTGCTATTGGTCTGGAGTTTGCGACATTCTACTCTACTCTAGGTGCTAAAGTAACCATTGTCGAGTACGTTGATAGGGTTGCTCCGTTGGAAGATACTGAAATATCAGCCACACTTGAGCGTGTACTACGTAAGAAAAAAATTACGGTTATGACCTCTACTGCTGTTAAGGGTGTTACAACAACAGATAGTGGGTGCTCAGTTCTAATTGAGGGCAAGAAAGGAGAACAAACCCTTGAGGCAGATATAGTACTCTCAGCTGTTGGTATTGAGGCAAATATTGA
Source organism: uncultured Rikenellaceae bacterium (assembly GCA_964371395.1). Taxonomy (GTDB): domain Bacteria; phylum Bacteroidota; class Bacteroidia; order Bacteroidales; family Rikenellaceae; genus Mucinivorans. The sequence continues at coordinate 14,530 of CAYJLU010000002.1, forward strand.
AAATATAGGACTTGAGCAAGTAGGTATTACTACTCAAAGGGGTAAGATTACAGTAGATTCTAAGAGCTATCAGACTTCAATTGCTGGTATATACGCAATAGGCGATGTAATTGCTACCGCTGCACTAGCACACGTTGCTACTGCCGAGGCAATAGCTTGTGTCGAGGGTATTTGTGGCCACCCGAGCCACTCAGTTGATTATTCTGCCATACCATCTTGTATATATACGACCTGTGAGGTTGCCTCAGTTGGCCTTACCGAAGCTCAAGCCATTGAGAAGGGTTATGAGGTTACAATAGGTAAGTTCTCGATGATGGCTAGCGGCAAAGCTGCAGCTGCGGGTGCACGGGATGGGCTTGTTAAGCTAGTATTCGAGGGTAGTGATGCTCGCAAGTTACTAGGAGCGCACTTGACTGGGCTTAACGTTACCGAGATGATTGCAGGGCTAACCTATATGGTCAAAGAGGGAGTTTCGGCTAGCGATATTATTAGCACTGTTCACCCACACCCGACCATTGCCGAAGGTATTATGGAGGCTGCGGCAGCTGCTCTAGGTGAAGCTATCCACGGCTAGAGGTTGGAGAACAACTCCAACTCGTACAATCTAGAAAAATGCACTTTTTTAGATAGTGACAAAGAGATACATTATTTTGTCGCAAAGTAATACCATAAGAGAGAGAGAGAGAGAGAGAGAGAGAGAGAGAGAGAGAGGAGCACAGAGCTAATTTTTATGATTAACTCTGTACTCCTCTCTCTCTTTTAATTGTTATTATCCCTTAGGTTAACTTTGGGGGGGGGATAGAGGATTATTAGTATCTCTGCTCCACTATGCTCCAATCAATAATTTTCCACAAGTCCTTTAAGTGGTCGCCTCTTCTGTTTTGGTAGTCGAGATAGTAGGCGTGCTCCCATACATCTAGCCCAAGTAGAGGTACTAACCCATCCTTTATAGGATTTTCTGCATTAGGCATCGCTACAACTGATAACTTACCTTGGGTATCCTTTGCAAGCCATACCCAGCCAGAACCAAATTGACCTAACCCTTTACTTTCTAATTCTGCCTTTAACTTATCTAGTGACTCAAAATCACGATTTATTGCCTCAAGCAACTTTCCACTAGGTGCATCCTTAGCCTCATTGGAGAATGTTTCAAAGTAAAATATATGGTTCCAAACCTGTGCTCCATTATTATATATACCTCCATCTGCGTGCATACATACATCCTGAAGTGTAGCACTTTCAAACTGAGTATCTTTTTTTAATCTATTGAGGTTATTTATGTATGCCTCAATGTGTTTGCCCCAATGGTAATTAATAGTCTGTGCGCTAATAATTGGCTCCAATGAACTATCTGAATATGGTAGTTCAGGTAGTACAAAATTACCACCACTTGCAGCATTTACACTAGCTGCTTCCAATAGTTTGCCTGCTGTAATCATAATTATTTTACTCTATTTAGTTAGTAATATTCCTAGTTCCTTACACTCTTCTAGTGCTTGCTCATCTGGCTCACCATCGCACGCATAACTGCCCACAATATTGAGTCCCTCGCTCTGACTCTTCCAGTTTTCCAGCCATTCGCCTCCACCCCAGCCATATGATCCAAAGAGAACTACGGGTTTATTTGCTAACCTAGTCGATACGCTTTGCCACATAGGCATAAATTCACTCTCTTCAAGTTCCTCTGAACCCGATGCAGGGCAACCAAATGCAAAAGCCGAATAGTTCTCAACACTTTCTGCTATGAAATCTGTACATAATACCATATCAACTTCTATGCCAGTAGAGGTGACTCCCCCTGCAACATTCTGTGCCATTGTTTCAGTATTGCCTGTTCCACTCCAATAAATTACTGCTATTTTCATCTTTGTTTTGATTAAAAATTATTTATTATATCAGAAGGATAGTTATTCCTCATATTCAATCTCTATGGAATCAAAGGTACAAATAATATTTTTTATTCACAAATAAAAAATGTGTAATTGTATAAAATACATTTTAGCTTACTGCAATATTTCTAAGTAGAAATCAATTTGCAGCCTTATACTTTGTCGGAAAAAGAGTATAAAAAAATAGTGATAATTTACTGTTTTTCAGCAAACTATCACTATACTACATCTATAATCAGAGTTTATCTTAACTTGAGCGACAAGAACTGTTCGTAGAACATCCTCCCTTACAACCACCACTACCACAGCAGCCCTTACTACTCTTAGCCTTGGTTCTAATTCTTAGAATAAACAGTACGAGTGAAGTAACTACTGCTATAACTACAAATATCTCTTGAAAGGTCATACTAAAATAATTTTCCAACTAAAACAACAATATAGGCGCACACCCACGCAATTACAGTTGAGTATACCACCGAGAATAGTGCCCAACTACGAGATGCCTCCTTTGCAATAGCCGCTACCACTGCAATACAAGGTGCGTAGAGTAATACAAATATCATAAACGATAGTATTGTAGTCTTAGTATATCCCTGAGACACGCCATCCTCTCCTTCGAGGCGGACATCTTGAATCTTCTCGGTCAATGCCTCCTCATCACTGTTATATAGCACTGCCATAGTACTTACAACGACCTCCTTGGCTGCCACACCTGTCACAAGACTCACACCCAACTTCCAGTCATAACCCAGTGGCTCTAAAACAGGAGTGATAAATCTACCTGCATCGGCAAGGTATGAGTGATTAATATCACTTCCTACATATACTGTTTCGCCACTTACTGGATCTATCTGTTCATTTCTAGGGAAGTAGCTCAACACCCAAATCAATATCGAAGCAACTAATATAATACCCCCCATCTTGGTTAAGTATTCTCTGCTTCGTAACCACGTATGGCGTATGCTATTACGTGCTAGTGGAACTCTATATGGCGGAAGCTCCATTACAAATGGTGCTTCTTTTCCCTTAAATATTAATTTTTTGAAGATAAGAGCCGATAGTATTGATACCAATATTCCTGCAAGATATACCCCCAACAAAATCAGACTACTATAAGCACTAAAGAATGCAGATATTAGTAGCACATAGACTGGAAGCCTAGCACTACACGACATAAATGGCACGATTAACATCGTTAAAATTCTGTCCTTACGATTCTCAAGTGTTCGTGTAGCCATCACAGCAGGTACATTACATCCAAAACCAATAAGCATCGGAATAAATGACTTACCGTGTAGTCCAATCTTATGCATCAATCTATCCATAAGAAATGCGACACGTGCCATATATCCACTATCTTCAAGTATAGCAATAAATGCAAATAGTATCAAGATATTAGGAAAGAAGATCAATACAGCACCAACTCCCGCAATTATACCATCTACTACCATATCACGAATAATACCCGTAGGTAGTAACGATGAAACTGCTTCGGATAACCACGTAAGCCCACTCTCTATCCACTCCTGAGGATAGCCCCCAACGGTAAAGGTAAGCTCAAACATTGCAAAGAGAATAAATAAAAAGATTGGCAGACCTAACCACTTATTTGTAAGAATTTTATCTATACCATATCCCTTTGTTTTAAACTCGTGTTTTGTGGAGTATGTCTCTTTAAGTGCTCCTCGAATAAAGCTATATCGTGCATTTGCCACAACTGTTCCACTATTATCCTTGTAGTGCGACTCAATCTTTCTTGACTCAATGGCAGAGACCTCCAACAACTCCTTACTACCACTATAACTCGCCACCAGTGAGATAATCTGTGCATCTTGCTCCAGTAGCTTAATTGCTAGGTATTGTGTGTGGAATTTCTCTCGTAGACCATCAATTTGCTTAATATGCTGCCTTATTACCTCTAGTGCACTATTAATATCGGCTCCAAAGTTGATGTGTAAGTGGCGATATTTACTACCTGTATTCTCATACATATCCACTACTCTATCTAGTAATAGATTAAGCCCTTCGCCTTTAGATGCCGATGTCGGGATAAATGGTAACGACAACATCTCTGCTAGGGTATCATATTCAAATTTATCACCGCTGCGCTCAAGCTCATCGTACATATTCAGAGCCACAATAGTCTTAAGATTAAGGTCTATGAGTTGAGTGGTTAGAAATAGGTTGCGTTCAATATTTGACGTATCCACTACATTAATGACAATATCTATATCGCCGCTATTAAGGCACTCCCTAACATATAGCTCTTCGGCACTATACTCCGAGAGCGAGTAAGTTCCCGGAAGGTCTATAAGCTGAATCTTTTGTCCCTTATATTTAAAATTTGCTCGCTTCTGATCAACGGTAACTCCACCATAGTTTCCAACTCTTTCATTTGCTCCTGTTAGTTGATTGAACAGTGTCGTTTTACCACAATTTGGGTTACCCACAAGGGCAACTCTAAGCACTTTAGAGTTCACCTCTTTGGATTGCACATAATCGCCGCTTTCGACCATTCCATTATTGGAAGAAGATTGAGTCTCTGATGAACTTAACTCAACCTCTATCAAGCTAGCCTCGCTGCTCCTGAGCGATAGGCGGTACCCCATTATTTCATACTCGACGGGATCCTGAAGCGGTGCTTTTTTGATTGGAATAATACGTTGACCGGGCGTAAAGCCCATCTCGTTGATACGTTTGCGGAAGGCACCATCTCCCCCGATTGATACTATATAGCCTGCCTCGCCATTAGCAAGATCAGAGAGTCGTTTTGTTGTACTTTGCATCCCATTATCTGGTTTTAAAATGATATATCCCACAAAGATACATAATATTTTAAAGGCAAGCCATACAAATAATAAATATTTTTACTACGACTCTATTACTATTTTATGTCTATTATGTATAAATATGTTAGGTCTCCTAAGAACTATAATTCTTAAGAGACCTAACATATTTAGTATCTTATGTGACTAGTAGCTAGTGACTAATGATTTGTGACTACCAACCAGTACCACCATCTTCCCAGCCTCCCGGAAGTCCACCTCCTGGAGAACTTGCTACAACGCCTTCAAGTTCAATTTCGATTACCTCAATTTGAGGAGATAAATAGTTGTTTTTCATTTTCTTATAAGGTTTTAAATTTATTTGCTATCTTATATATCCCTAATTACTAGGTGCAAAGATAAATATTTTTTACGAAAAAATCATAAAATAGATAGTAAAAATTCGGAAAAAACTTTCTCAATGCCCTCTCTTAATGAAATTTTTGGTGTCCATCCCATAGCATATAACTTGGACGAATCCATTAATTTACGGGGGGTGCCATCTGGTTTAGAGCTATCCCAAACTACTCTTCCTTTGTACCCGACAACCTCTGCGATAATCTTGGCTAACTCTGCAATCGTTAATTCACTACCTGAGCCAACGTTTAAGTGCCCGTGGTCAGAGTAGTTAAGCATAGCAAAGACCGTTGCGGCTGCCATATCATCGGCGTGTAGAAACTCTCGTAATGGAGTTCCAGTACCCCATAAAACTACCTCGCTGGCTTCACTAATCTTTGCCTCGTAGAACTTGCGAATAAGTGCTGGTAGTACGTGCGAGTTATTAAGGTCATAGTTGTCGCCCGTTCCATAGAGGTTCGTGGGCATAACACTTATAAAGTCACAACCGTACTGTGTTCGATAGTAGTCGCACATTTTAATGCCAGCTATCTTTGCAATTGCATAAGCCTCATTAGTAGGCTCTAATAAACCCGTTAATAGCGCATCCTCTCTGATTGGTTGCTCCGCTAGCTTTGGGTATATACAACTTGAACCTAGGAACATTAACTTCTTAACCCCTGAAAGGTATGCAGAGTGGATTACATTGCACTCAATGAGCATATTGTCATAAAAAAATTCTGCGGGATAGGTGCTATTTGCAAGTATTCCTCCTACTTTAGCTGCAGCTAGAAACACATAGTCTGGCTTTTCACTGAGGAAAAACTCCTTTACCTCTACCTGATTACGCAAATCAAGTTCGCCGTGGGTGCGTAAGACGAAATTATGGTATCCTTTGCCGATTAAATCTCTATGGATTGCCGAGCCTACCATACCACGATGGCCAGCTATATATATCTTTGAGTTTATATTCATCAGACTCGAACTTGAATTATTCAAAGTAATTATTAATCTTATAGCCACCCTGAGCTAGATATGCCTCACGCTGCATTAACTTAATATCACTTGCCATCATATCCTCAACCAGTGATTTTAAGTCATACTCAGGCTTCCAACCTAATACCCTACGTGACTTCTCGGGGTTACCAATCAACAGCTCAACTTCGGTTGGGCGAAAGTACTTTTGGTCAACCTCAACCACAACATCTCCGATTCTTAGCGAACAGGTAGACCCTACCACACACTCGAACCTATCTTTGTCAATCTCTGAGATAAGCCCCTTCTCGTCCTTACCCTCGCCAATAAAATTAAGGCTCACACCTATATATGCAAATGACATTCTAACAAAATCACGTACCTCGACCGTTACCCCTGTCGCCATTACATAGTCCGAGGGTGTATCCTGCTGGAGAATCAACCACATAGCACGAACGTAATCTTTAGCGTGTCCCCAATCTCGCTGTGCAGAGAGGTTGCCTAGATAGATTTTACTCTGTGTACCCTGTGCGATCTTTGCCACAGCCCTAGTAATCTTTCTTGTGACAAATGTTTCACCTCGTTGTGGACTTTCGTGGTTAAAGAGTATACCATTCGATGCGTGCATTCCATATGCCTCACGATAGTTTACTGTTATCCAATATGCGTATAGCTTTGCTGCGGCATAAGGTGAGCGAGGATAGAATGGAGTGGTCTCACTCTGGGGTATCTCCTGCACAAGCCCATATAGCTCCGAGGTAGATGCCTGATATATACGAGTACGCTCTGTAAGGTTCAACAGACGAACAGCCTCAAGTATCCTTAAAGTTCCAAGACCATCAACATTGGCAGTGTACTCAGGGGTTTCAAACGAAACTTTCACGTGTGACTGTGCTGCAAGGTTATAGATCTCATCTGGAGATACCTCTCCGATTATTCGGGTGAGGTTCAGCGAGTCGGTCATATCTCCATAGTGGAGAATAAAGTTACGATTCTCGATATGCGGATCCTCGTAGAGGTGGTCAATTCTATCTGTATTAAATGACGATGCTCTACGCTTAATGCCGTGAACTACATACCCTTTCTTTAGAAGAAATTCCGCTAGATATGCTCCATCTTGGCCTGTTATACCAGTTATTAATGCTACTTTACCCATACTCTGTTATATCTTGTTTTATAAAAACTAGGAAGTAAAGATAGCTATTTTATATGAAACTATATAACTTAAGTTATCCAGCTAGCTTAAAAATTAATACCTTTTCCCAGTCGATGCATTAGCGTAATGCTCTAAAAACACAAAAGTGAGTTATCGAAAAATCTCACTATTTCAATAAATTAATTGGAGTATATTTAAATTATTATTACTTTTGCGGCATTGAAAAATCAAGCCAACAGAGATAGTATGAGTCAGTTAAAAGCAGGAGCACTTCTTAGTTACGTTATAATTGCACTAAATACAATTATCGGTATTCTATATACTCCATTTATGCTTAGAATGTTAGGGCAGGAGGAGTATGGGCTATACTCGCTTGCAGGCTCGGTGATTGCGTATCTCGCCGTGATGGACTTTGGGCTAGGTGCGGCTATCACTCGCTATACTGCTAAGTACCGTGCCGAGGGGAAGCTTGAGGAGCAGTATAAACTCTTCGGACTCTTTCTAAAGATATACATAGTTATTGGAGTATTGGTAGTGGGGCTATCGACAGTCCTTATTTCTAATATTGACTACTTCTTTGCCAATAATTTTAACGCCGAGGAACTATCAAAACTAAGGATAATGATGTGGCTACTGGCAATAAACCTTAGCGTTACATTCCCGCTCGGGGTATTTAGTTCAATTGTCACGGCTTACGAGCGATTTGTGTTTCAGCGAGTTGTAGGTATCGCACGAATTATCATTAACCCTCTAATTGTAATTCTATTTCTTATGCACGGCTATAAAGCAATCTCGATGGTAGCCATTGCATCGGTATTAAATATAGGTGTGCTAATGATGAATTGCTGGTACGCATACTTTAAACTTAAAATTAAGATACATTTCGGCAGAGTTGAAAGATCACTGATCAAGGAGATATCGATATATTCATTTTGGGTGTTCCTTAATATTATTATGGATCAACTCTATTGGGGGGTTGGACAGTTTATCCTTGGGCTATACCACGGTGCAGTTCAAGTAGCTATATATGCCGTTGCGCTTAACCTTAAGGGTTTGTACTTTATGTTCTCAATGGCAATATCTGGCGTGCTGTTACCTAGACTTACAGCTATGGTGGTAAACAAAACTCCGATGAGCGAAATATCCACGCTCTTTATCAAGACTGGGCGGTTGCAGTATGCTATACTAGCCTACGTAGTTGTAGGCTTTATACTGTTGGGCAGACCCTTTATTGCAATATGGGCTGGTGAAGGATATACCGACACGTACTATATTACAGTTATACTATTCATATCGCTTCTTCCTGCGCTAATTCAAAATTGTGGAGTTACACTACTTAGAGCTATGGATAGACAAAGAGTAAGAGTTCTTATAATCCTAGGATTCTCAATCCTTAGCCTATGCGCTGCCGTGCCCCTATCGAGACTATATGGAGGTATTGGCAATGCAATTGCAATAGCTGGTGGTGTCTTGCTCGGACAGGGTCTAGCTCTAAACATATACTATCGACGAGTGATTGGTATTGACATCAGAGGTTTTTGGCAACAAATAGCTAAAATGTCGCCCATCCCACTACTATTTCTAGTCGGTGGCTTGTTATTAGACATTGAACAGTATATCGACTCTATTATTAGCTTCATTGGTGTGGTTGCCCTTTTCAGTATTATATACCTTCCACTATTCTGGATATGTGGTCTAAATAACTATGAACGAGATTTAATTCGCAAACCACTTAGACGACTTATAACTAAAGTTAGAGGATAATGCTTTGGTATTCTCCAATGAAAACTCTAGTGAGGTGGTCATACGCCTTGCAACTGCCGAATATTGGATACCGCAACATATACATTATCCTGAATATCTATCATAGCGTTTACTAAATATACACCTCGGTAATTCCATAGATCCTCTACTGATATATACCGCTCGGCTACAACACCACGATCTAATAGACTCTGAAGTTTAGTCCCTCTGAGGATTGGGTGACTAGAGCTATATAGTAAGCCTTTACTATCCTCAAATACGAGATTGCAAAAATAGGTGTCGCCGATAACGCCTCCTCGACATATTATAATATCGTCACACTGGTTTCGCTGTGAATATAGAGTGTCGAGCATTGAGCGATCTTCGTACTTTCTATCATATCGAATATCAGCAAATTCAACGATCTGAAGTGACGATATAAAGGGTAAAACATACTCCATATATTGCACACTTATAATCGCTGTGCTATTGTAGATAATCCTACATTTGACCCTACCTAACAAAGTAGTATCTAACTCAGGAAACGATGCCGTACTATTAGAGTTCATACGACTGATATGATAGTGCTTATTCTGAATTTGATTGTCAATTAAGCAAATTGTCTCTATGTAGTTCATCGAGTAATATATACCTTGGTCTTTATCTCTTGGTACTCACTAGTTACTTCGCTATTAATTGTGATTCCACCACCACTACGATAATAAAATAACTCGCCCCGCTGCTCTATATAGCGTATCATAACCGAACTATCTAGAGTGGCTCCATCGAAATACCCAAAGATGCCACAGTAGAATCCCCGATCTTCACCCTCCGCCAAAGAGATTAGCTTGATTGTTGAGGGTTTTGGAGCACCCGAAATTGAACCAGCAGGTAGTAACGCAAAGAGCGTGTCAGCGTAACTGTCTCTACACTCTTTAAGAAGTTCACCTCTTATCTTTGAACTCATCTGGAGAATTGCCCCTCGCTGAGTCTCCAATCTCTCAATATAACCAAATGACTCTACCTCAACATTTGTTGCTACCCTGCTTAAGTCACTGCGTATGAGATCAACTATTGTATTGTGTTCTGCACGTTCCTTAGCATCGCCCAGTAGCACTTCCTCGGCCCTCGGAACATCAACACTTATAGTACCTTTCATCGGGTAGGAACTAATAATACCATCCTGACTAATCTCTATGAATGGCTCTGGAGAAAAGCAAACAAATCTATCGGGAACATAGAGTAAGTACTTACTAGTTGCGCTATGGGCTATGTCGAGGAGTGGTGGGGTTCGCTCAAGAGGAGTTCTGATGGTCAGATTCGACAAAAAACTATCACCCTGATATATTCCAGAGTACACTCTGTGAAATTTCTTGGAGTACTCATCAAAGGTTATGAAATTAGGACTCAGCTCTAAGTCTTGATTCTCAATGGGGGTAAAGTTACTGTGTTTACCTACTCGCCACATAATATCACTACAATTCTCAGGCGAGGGAATAAATATAAACTCACTCTGTTCATAATTAATGGCAAAGAGAAATGGCTCTTTTTGCCTTACGCTTTGGTCAATATTATATTTAAATTCTTTTAGGTCTAGCATTGCGCAAAGTTACAAAAAATTACTAATTTTGCTCAATGAATAGAATTTTAGTGGTTGACTGTAAAGACTCATTTGTGTATAATGTAATTGAGCTATTACGGTGTATGAGGATAGAATATTGTGTTGTTGAGGTGGAGAATATAGTAACACCTATGCCGTGTGATTTCACTGCCGCTATACTATCTCCGGGAGGTGGCAAACCGTCAGAATACCCCAATATTATAAGATTTATTGATTACTACCACCAAACTATTCCTATGCTAGGAATTTGTTTAGGTCACCAAGCAATAAGCTGCTACTTTGGAGCTAACTTATATCAAATCGAAAAACCTCTACACGGAATTAGTGCTGCGCTAAATATAAACACTCCTGTGGACCCAATTTTTAACAGTATAGATAATTTAAGCGAAGTGGGATTATATCACTCACTAGCTGTTAGATGTTCGCACAGTGAATCATTAACGGTTCTGGCTACTGATTGTCGAGGTGTGATTATGGCAGTGAAGCATAAGACTTTGCCAATTTACGGGCTCCAATTTCATCCTGAGTCTGTGATTTCGGGTCAAACTGGAGTTCAGGTATTTAGCAACTGGATTAGTACAATAAATAAATAACACAAAACATCGCCCCTCACCGACCTACTTAGATACGAGATGGAGATTATGCTCCTCTCCTCTCTACTTTGCCACTCCCCTCTACTTTGTCACTTTACTCCTTTCCTTCTCCTCTCTACTTTGCCACTCCCCTCTACTTTGCCACTTTGCTCCTTTCCTTCTCCTCTCTACTTTGCCACTCCCCTCTACTTTGCCCCTTTACTCCTTTCCTTCTCCTCTCTACTTTGCCCCTCCCCACTTGTGAGGGTTAGTACTGGAGTTTTCTCTCTATTTCGTCTACTTGAGCCTTTAGAATTTTATCGGTGTCAAGTAGATTAGGTACTGTCTTGCAGGCGTGCATAACTGTTGCGTGGGTACGTCCACCTAGTGCATCACCAATTACTTTGTATGTAGATTTTGTATGTAATTTACAGATATACATAGCTACTTGGCGTGCCGAGGCAATCTCTCTAGTCTTTCGCTTTGAGATTAGTTCGCTTGTGGTTACCCCCATAGTTGAACATACAAGTTCGATGATAGACTCTACTGTTACCTCCTTTAGTGTGAAGTTTACAATATTACGCATTACAGAGCGTGTCAGCTCTAGATTAATGGTCTTATCGAGTAGTTTAGAGTGAGCGTCAAGTGAGGTCATAGCACCCTCTAGCTCCCTAACGTTCGCCTTGATATTTTCGGCAAGAAATTCAAGCACATCCCTAGAAACAGCTATATTCATTGTTCTGGATTTAAGTTCGAGGATTGAGAGACGTGTATTATAGTCTGGCTGCATCAGCTCTGCTGACAATCCCCACTTAAATCTAGTGATAAGTCTTTCATCTATTCCCTCAAGCTCTACTGGAGGGCGGTCAGAGGTAATGATAATCTGCTTACCCAACATCTTTAGGTGGTTAAAGATGTTAAAGAATATATTTTGAGTACCGGGTTTACCTGCTATCTCTTGAATATCGTCGACAATAAGCACATCGATGCTTTGGTAAAAGTATATAAACTCGTTAATCTCCTTATGCAACATTGCACGTTGATACTGTCGTTGGAATGTATCGCAACTTAGATATAGTACACGAGATTGAGGATTATTCTTCTTTATTTGGTTACCAATAGCCTGAATAATGTGTGTTTTACCCAATCCTGAGTTACCAAATACAAATAGAGGGTTGAATGCTGTTGTACCCGGATTCATCGCAATAGAGTGCCCTGCTGAACGTACAAGTTTGTTACATTCGCCCTCGACATAGTTATCGAAACTTAACTGGTCAATTAACTGTGAATCGAAGTGTACTTTCTTGAGGCCGGGTACCACATATGCGCTTTTGGCTTGTGTTTGGCTCGAAGAGTGCACGACAGTAGGTGTAACTGTTGCATTCTCTGGGAATGCGTATTGTAGTCGTGTTTCCGCACCAAAACGATTGCGGATAATTGGGCGTAACATAGGAATAAAATTACGCTCAATGTGCTCTGAGTGGCTCTTACTAGGTACGGCTATACGCAGAACTCCCCTATCAAAACCGATAGGTTTAAGTTCAGAGAACCACTTTGAGTAATCCTCCTTTGAGCAGCTCTTCTCAATGAGCATTAAGCACTCATTCCACGTATTGATATATTGTTCAGATGCCTGCATTAGACTTTACTATTATTTTACTGTTGTTTTATTCCTATTTACAATATCTATTCGATTTATTATCAGCGTTTTATTGCTAAAAAATAACACAAAATATAGAGGGCTAAAAAGTCAGCACAAAACCTCTATTATAAAGATCTTATGCAGATTTTATCAAAACACCACCACACTTTAGTTACTAAGAGGTAAGGGTAAATATCAATTATGATCTGTAAAAAAACCCTTGCCAAACTCAACTGAAATAAAATGATCGATTGTTATTTTATTTAAGAGAAACTCTTAGAAGTTAAGAGTGGACTTCTTTTATGCTACTACACGGGGTAACTCCAATGATTAAATGTACAGGAAATTTAATTTAGTTGCACCTGCTTTTAATGATTTTCATCATCAGTGGTAGTTGATATTACGGTGGTGTTTATCGGCGACTTTCAAAAGAAAGTCAGATATGACATCCTCAGATTTAGCACTAAGCCTTAAGTCGCCTCTGCTTTGCTAATTCGCTCCGCCTCGCTAAACCGCTTCGCTTCTTACAGTCGCTTGCTTCTTCTAGCCGCTCCGCCTCGCTAAACCGCTCCGCTTCCTTACCGCCTCGCTTGCTTACAGCCGCTTGCTTCTTATAGCCGCTCCGCCTCGCTAAACCGCTCCGCTTCCTTACCGCCTCGCTTCCTTACCGCCTCGCTTCTCCTAGCCACTCCGCCTCGCTAAACCCTGCGTCTATCAACTAATACTTACCACGCCCGCCTAATTAACCCGGTTGGACATAAAAGTAATCCTTAATATTCTCAAATAACGCTCTTTTCAAGTGCAAAAATGCAGGTAATTTTTTTCTAAAAAAAATGGTTTGGTGTTGCATACTCCAAAATATTTTTTATCAATAATAGTGCAATTATTTGTAAGTGCTTTATTTTACTGATAGTTCTGATGCTCCTCATACAAGTATCACTTAAGCTAACCAATACATATAACACAATATTAGTTGGTTACACAAAATTCCACCAACTCCAATTTAAGCCAATTCATTGAATTTCAACACAAAATAATCATCAATTTTTTTACACTTTTTTTGCATTAAAAAAAAAAGAGTGGTATAGTTCTTCGTAACGGTAGGATTTACAAAATTACAGGATAATATTGATAGGAGAATAGAGTTTAGTGCTTAATATCTAGGCGAGACTAAAATTGAAAGGGTAAATTAACACTTGTTCTGTAAGTATTAATTTACCCTCAGGCTATCATAGCGTATAACTAGGTTTAGTTATAATGTTTGTCTAATTGATTACAAATCACTGCGGAGTTAAATACCGTAGGGCTTACAACCTTTATATTTTCGGGTATATTTACTTGAGGTGGGTGTATAGAGCGGTTAAATTTAACTGCATCAATGACTGTTTGACCGTCAACAATAATACGTAGAACCACGCCCTCTACAACTCCATACTCTGGGGCAGGAGTGCCACTAAATCCCGGATTTGCTGTTGCCCACAACTCTACCCTACCATCTTCACTACGATAAACATTGCAGTGCCAAGAAAATAGAGTCTGACTATTTTCAGAAATTAACTTTAAGCCTTCGCCTAACTTAAAGTGATGATTAACCGCTAGTGTTTCGCCACGAAATTCAACCAAATCCTGATAAATTCCATTTTCATAGTCCATAACCATAACCTCGTCGTTGGGATACTTAACAATGGTTTGCTCCCAAGTTGCATTCAACACAATGTTGTTAGTTGTAGGTTCTCCATTTTCAAAACACTGATACTGCACATCTAGAGTTTGAACGGCTGGTGCTAATCGCTTCTGATCCTGCGCACTTAGAGGCAATGCAACGGCTAGAGCCAGAAGGATTACAAAGATTTTTTTCATAGTATTTGTTTTGTTATTGATTAAAGATAGTTTTTAAGAATGTTTCGCTATCTATGCCAACTGAGATGATAGTATCTCGTTGGTGCTTAGATTTAATTAAAAATAGGTTAGTGCGTCTGGATGCAAATAGCCGTATAATTCTTTTCTGTTTGAAGTCATAGCAGTAGCCAAAGTACCCCAGAAAACCCCACGAGCCGAAGACAGGGAAAAGGCTATAACCTTTAGGCAACAATTTAACCTCCACTATATCAGCCCTTGCTATGCGGTGGATATTCAGCAGACCATTTAGCTCAATATGAGTGTCAGTCAATAGTATAGAGCGTGGCAGTTGAAGGGATATTGTCAGTAACATTGTAGTTACGACTATTGCCAACCAAGCAGGTAGATAGCTACCCGACGAGGTAAAGTAATTCCACCCTACCACGGATGCAACGAAAATAAACGACAGAATTGTTGTCCACTTACACTGTCTATCAAAGCTCATATTAAATCTCATTATCTATCGAACTTTTTATAGTGAAAATTTATAGTGTTGAGCGTCCAAACCTTAGTAATGCTGGGCTTAACCACTCTGCGGGTAGCTCCTCTTTGATAATTGCAAGATATTGCTCCACTTGCTCATCACTACGTATACCTCCTGAAATCTTAATGCCGATATACTTTTGCTCTAGTTCATAGTAACTTTTCACTGCTCGACAAATTGCCCGTACTGCCTCGGGAGTTGCACCCACCTCGCTAAAACCAGTCGAGGTCTTTATAAAATCTGCGCCAGCCGCCATCGCTGCAAGTGCTGTATCAAAGATAAGCTGTTCGCTTTGAAGTGTACCGCTCTCAAGTATAACTTTTAGTAGTGCATCGCCATCTAACTCTTCGCTAATTGATCGTATTTCACTCATTGCAAGCTCAATATCACCCTCAAGTACAGCCCCTAAGTTTATCACAACATCTACCTCATCTGCACCATTCTCCAGAGCCATCGCTACATCCAACAGCTTAACCTCTAGGAATGTCTGAGAGTTTGGAAACGAACCACACACTGCGGTTATTGGCACATCACGGTCGCCAAGCGCAATACCTACACTCTCGACCATCGACGAAAAGACACAATATGATGCTGGATTTCCGCCTAATTCTTCACTCACAAATCCTGCAATAGAACTTGGTGTGTCGGTACTACGAAGTGAGCTGTAATCAGTATAGGCTAAGTATTTTGATGCCATTGTTATTCTATATTTTAAGTATTACTGAGCGTAAAGTTACAAAAATTACAGGATATTCATTCATTTTGGTCTATAAGTTGCTAACAAATTATTCGATTTTCGTACAATTTAACTTACTTTAATAACATTGAGAATGAAAACACAAAAAGAGATGATCACCGAGCTAATAAAATCAATAGCTAATGGTGATCAAACCACAGCCAGCTACATTAATGGCGATAATTACAAGCAACACAACCTTAGCTCCGAGGATGGAATTGCAGGATTCGGCAAGGTACTAGCAATGTTAGACAACTATCCAGAACCCCCAATGGCAGACCCTATAAGGGTTCTTGAGGATGGCGACTATGTATTCAGTCATAGCGACTATAACTTCTTTGGCGATAAGGTTGGTTTCGACATCTTTAGGTTCGAGGATGGATTAATTGTTGAGCATTGGGATAATCTCCAAGTAAAGCCGATGCATAGCAATCCTAGTGGACGATCTATGATCGATGGTGCTACCATAGTTACCGATCACGATAACACACAGATTAATAAGTTGTTGGTTGAGAACTTTCTCAAAGATGTACTACTTGGAGAGAAGCCTGAGCGTTTTACTGAGTATTTTGATGGTAATAACTACATACAGCATAATCCGAACATTGGTGATGGGCTTGACGGTTTCTCAGCTGCAATGGCCAAGATGGCAGAGGAGAAAATCGAATTGCGATTTGAGAAAATACACAAGATTCTAGGCGAAGGTAACTTTGTACTATCGGTATGTGAGGGCTACTACGGTGAGGATGGTGGTAGTAAAACATCGTTCTATGATCTCTTCCGCATAGAGAATGGTAAGATTGCGGAGCACTGGGATGTTATCGAACCTATTGCGCCTCACACAGAATGGAAAAATGAAAATGGCAAATTTGGTTTCTAACACAGAATACTAAATTCATATTCTATCTCAGTAGAATTAAATAACACAAGTAGGGCTTATAACTTATATTACACTATAAATTATAAGCCCTACTTATGTTTACTGGGTTTAACTTAAACTATTCTCTTTGTCTATTACAATAGGTAGAGATTTTAAGAGTAAGTTAAGCCTAAAAATTTCGATTATTGGCTAATCTTCCAAGAGTCGTCAACAAGAACTAGGTTAGCTGGCATATCTTGAACGTTACCATTACCAAAAGTAATTTGTGCTACAACAGCTGCAGTTTTACCATCTTCAGAGATAACTTCCTTAGTGATTTCAATTTCTTGAATACCACCAGAAGCCTCAACGATCTCTGCCAACATTGGTTCAGCAGCGATTAGATCTTGTTTTGTTTGGTCGATTTGCGACTCTGGAATATCAACAAGACCAATTACACCGTCGAAGTTAAAATCATAGGTATAGTTGAGATAATCAATAGTTACCTCGCCAGGAGTGTTTTTAGGTGTAGATTGTTCACCGCAAGCAGTTACCTCACCAGGAGTGTTTTTAGGTGTAGTTTGTCCACCGCAAGCTGTTAAC
>CAYJLU010000002.1:31969-45714 GCA_964371395.1 uncultured Rikenellaceae bacterium
AGTTACCTCACCAGGAGTGTTTTTAGGTGTAGTTTGTCCACCGCAAGCTGTTAACATAGCAAGCATTACAGCTGCAATAAGAAGTAGTTGTTTTTTCATCTTTTTTGTTTAATTTAAATAGTGTTAATAAAATAAGCTTTACCTTACCAGTAATTTACCGTAAAGATAAGAAAATTAACTTAAATTTCCTAATGATTTTTGGATAATTTTAATTTATTATTCAAAAATTTTCCATCCTACACATACATAGACTACTCTATTTCTGAAGTTTATTCAACTACTGTCACCTCAATACTATCTGAAATCATAGGGTTTGAAATAGATTTTGCTATTATCATAGCCTTACCCGGCCCCACTCCCTCGATTCTACCAATCATAGAAACCTCCGCTACTTCACTATCACTTGTACTCCACTCCACATCCTTATCTGTTGCAGTTGTCGGTAACACCTCCACACTAACCGTATGTTGTTGTTCAATGTTTAGCTCCAGATCTTCGGATTCTATTTCAACGGATTGAACTGGTATAATCACAGTAATTGTTACTACACTTTGAATGTTTGGATTTTCATAACTTTGAGCCGTTACCACAGAACTACCCTCCGCTATGGTGCTTAACACGCCCTGTGAGTCTATTTTTAATACTGCAGTATTAGAAGAACTCCAGTTAACCTGTCTATTCGTTGCATTTAGTGGGTCAAATTGAACTGTAAGGCTTGGTGAAGTTCCGAGATTTATGGTGGTATCACCAGATTCCACCGCCACACCCTTTACAAAAATTACAGGACTTAAACCCTGATCTTCACAACTCATAGTAAATATTACTAAGGTTGATACAATCAAACAAATAACTCTTTTCATAGCCACAAATATACACATTATTTTTGAATTACTCACTATCACCACACATAAATAACACCGCAGAATCTGAGCTAAACTTTAAAAAAAATATAGCTATTTAACTTAAACTGTTTAGCTCGATTTTTCAGTAAAAAAAACATCTGAGATATGAAATTTTGAATATAATAAAAGTATTATTACTATTTTTGTGTAATATTTTTCATCCTTTAAAAAGAAGATTGCAATGAACAGAGCCTTAGAATTTTTATGCAACCACAAAGAGGTTGCTCTAGCAACCGTAGATAATAGTATGCCTAAGATACGGGTATTTCAAATTATGGCTCGCAAGGGTACTGATCTGTACTTTGCCACCGCCCCTCATAAGGAGGTCTATACTCAGCTACAAAGCAATCCTCACGTTGAGCTCCTCTGTTTCAAAGGTAATATTTCGGTTAGGGTAAGCGGAAAGGTTCACTTTGATGTGGATCAAGAAATGGCTGAGTATATTTTCCAGAGTAACCCCGTACTGCCTCGGCTATACCCTACGGTAAATTCGTTGGTATACTTCCGACTGCCAATCTCATCGCTGGATCTCTACGATCTTAGCACTACTCCACCTTCGGTTGAACACTTTGAACAATAGATAATTATGAGATACACCCTAGCTCTACTGTTTCTTATACTAACTATCAGCGCAAAGGCACAGATAGTGGACTCAGACATTACACTGTGTGAAGCACTAAAAGGTACCACTGCACCAAAGTCCATAACCTCACGACTTGCAATTGTTGATGTTGAATACTATTCAATCGATAATATGTTGCATCGAGGGCAAATCGTCATTGATTCAACTCTATGTGGCGATATTATCGAACTATTTAAAGTTATCAAGTCCCAAAAGATTATCATTGAGATGGTAGTACCCATAAAGTTCGATTTACCCGACAATGGTACGACTATGGCTCATCTTAATAATACCTACGGATTCCACTATCGAGTAAAGGCTGGCGGCAAGAAGTCGCTATCTAAACACTCCTTTGGTACTGCTATTGATATTAATCCATTCGATAATCCATACATTTCCCGTAGCGGGAGGGTCATTCCTCAGGGAGCTAAGTATGATATAGTCAATAATAGTCGTTCGCTGACCTCTAACTCAGAGATCGTAATACTACTCAAATCTATGGATTGGATATGGGGTGGTGATTGGCGTGACCCTAAAGATTATATGCACTTTGAGAAGAGGTAGGATACACTCTATTATTTTACAAAACACTCTCTATAAGTCAATAGAATAGTGTAATCCGATATTTTCACGTCTAGCCATAGCTTGTTTTATCACCAAGTAACTAACCTCTATCATATTACGCAGTTCGCATAGTGGCATCGAAACAACTGAGCGGCGGTAGAGGTATTCGGTCTCCTCATAGATGGTTTGCAGTCGGTGTAGTGCACGCTCTAACCTTATATTTGAGCGTACAATTCCTACATAATAGCTCATTATCTGCTGCATCTCCTTTATTGATTGTGTAATGAGTACCATCTCCTCTGTATGTGTAGTACCTCTAATATTCCAGTCTGGAATAATTGGCATTTGGGAATCTCTAAAGCCTTGCGCTGAGTGTTTAGCTGCCGCACTGGCAAATACAAGTGCCTCAAGCAACGAATTACTCGCTAGGCGATTCGCACCGTGAAGTCCTGTGCGTGAAACCTCGCCAATGGCGTAAAGCCTACATATCGAACTCTGTGAATTTACATCTACCTCAACTCCTCCACATAGATAGTGAGCAGCTGGTCGAACAGGTATCATATCCTTAGTGATATCTATACCTATTGATTGACACTTTGTGTATATATTGGGAAAGTGCGCTATTATCTCCTTAGCTGGGCGATGAGTAATATCAAGATAGACGTATTCATCTCCGCTAATTTTCAGTTCGTTATCTATACTGCGAGCAACAACATCCCTTGGAGCAAGTGCCCCTTGAGTATGATACTTCTCCATAAATTCATTACCTCGCTGATCCCTGAGCACTGCACCAAAGCCTCTGACTGCCTCCGAAATAAGAAAGGAAGGTCTCTCGCCCGGAACATATAGCGATGTTGGGTGAAACTGCACAAATTCCATATCCTTGATATAACCCTTCGCTCGATGAACCATTGCCACTCCGTCGCCTGTTGCCACTGCTGGATTAGTGGTAGTGTGGTAGATATTACCTATGCCCCCCGTAGCAAGTATAGTCCTACGTGCAGTAAAGGTATAGACCCTCTGGCTCTTAATATCCAGAACATAGGCTCCATAACACTCTGTACCGGGAATAGAACGCTTTACTAGTTTACCTAGGTGGTGCTGCGTAAGAATATCAACGGCAAAGTGATACTCTAATACCTCGATATTACTACTCTGAAGCACCCGCTCGATGAGTTTATCTTCAATCTCTTTGCCCGTCAAGTCCTTATGGCATAGGATACGATGTTCACTGTGCCCCCCCTCCCTGACTAATTTATACTCACCGCTACTTTGCCTATCGAAGAGAACTCCCCACTGCGAAAGTTTAGAGATAGCATCACAACCACCACGCACAACCATCTCGACTATATCTCTATCACTACGCTGTGAGCCACACACCATTGTATCGTCAATATGACTTTTAATCTTCTCCTCTGTGGGTTCTACCACAGCTGAAATTCCTCCCTGCGCATAACTAGTATTAGTTGTAGAGAGTGTGCTTTTTGTAATAATGGTTACACGCCCAAACGATGCAACTTCAAGTGCATAGCTAAGTGCAGCAATGCCGCTACCAATGACCAAAAAATCTGTCTCTCTATTCATTACTATATTAAATTTCCTCTATATCTTGACTCAGAATCCATCCCTTTGCCCCCGAGGCAATCTCTATCTCAGTGTAGTTATCGTTTCTATTCTCGACATCG
The DNA here is from genome assembly GCA_964371395.1 of uncultured Rikenellaceae bacterium. Lineage (GTDB taxonomy): Bacteria > Bacteroidota > Bacteroidia > Bacteroidales > Rikenellaceae > Mucinivorans. Next base: position 35,743 of record CAYJLU010000002.1, read on the forward strand.
ACTTTTGTGCCGCTATGCAATATAAATAGCTCTTTTCCTGTAATATTTGGCGATGAACGTACAACTGACGCTGTATTAAGCACCACAGCCTCATTACTACCCGCTACTCTACTATACGCACTGTGGGCAAAGCCATAAGATATAATAGTAAACCACCCTAAGACTGTCAACACACCTATTAGAATGGTTCGCCTACGAGTATACCAAATAACAAATACTATGACCGTTAATACAAAAAACACAATTGTAAAGGCTACCCAGCTATTTGGGCGCATAGAGTCACGAAGATTAGCCAGTGCATCAAATAAAAGGAATCTAGGCACACTCTCAATTCTATCCTTGGTTTGAGCATTGACAACCGCTAGATTATGTTCAATATCCTCATTCGAGGGATCAAGTCTAAGGGCACGCTCATAGTTGAGAATAGCTCTGCCTATCTGCCCATCTTTATAGTATGCCGAACCTAAGTTAAAGTACAGCTCCCAAGTGTAGGTGCCATTCTGAATTATCTGTTCGTAGAGTTTAATAGCCTTATCATACTGCTCCATAGAGTATGCAGTGTTTGCTTGTTCCCACTCCGAGAGTTCGCTAGCGGACTCAACCGCATCCACTACCTGTGAGTCCTGTGCCTTAATGCCTGCTGAGAATGATAATGTAGCTATTACTAAAATTGCAAAAATTTTCTTCATTGTTTTATTTATTTGCATTAAAAAATACAATCAGTAACGTAATAATTATTAACTATGGTATGCCAATATATTTATGACTTTGAAGAGACATTCTCCAGCGTGTATTTTTCATAATATAGTCTGATATAACTGGCATCATCTCCGCTCGCACACTCCACTCACTCTGCAAGTATAATAGTGTAGAGTCTGGAACCTGTCGTGCACACTGCTCCGCAAATTCAATATCTTCCATAGAACTCACAATGACCTTTAACTCCGAGGCTCTTTGAAAGTTATGCTCTAGGGGTAGCTCCTGCCTCTTTGGCGATAGGCACACCCAGTCGAAGTGACCTTGAAGCTCACCTGTTCCGCTTGTCTCGATAAATACTTTCATTCCACGCCTATGGAGTTCAGAGGTAAGGTAGTTCAGGTCATATAGAGTAGGTTCTCCACCTGTAATGACAATATTACGTGCAGGAAAACTCGTGGCACGCTCTACTATCTCGTCCACCGAGGTCATCTCTCCACTGTCCTTACGCCACGTAAACTTAGCGTCACACCATTTACAACCAACATCACACCCACCCAAACGTATAAAGTATGCTGCTTGACCAGCATACCTCCCCTCGCCTTGTAGCGTGTAAAAATCCTCAACCAGAGGTAACTTTATAGATTCCATTAATATTGCGTCCGAGTCCATCATAATCTAATCCAAAACCCACAACAAAGTAGTTCTCAATCTCTAGTGCGACAAAATCTACTGCTATTGGTTTATTATATACTTCACGTTTAATTGCAAGAGTAGCTATTCTCAGTGATTCTACCCCCATTGCGTTAATATAACCACTTAAAAATTCCCACGTATTACCACTATCAACTATATCCTCAACCACCAATACATCACGCCCTTTAAGCTCAACGGTAGGTGATAATTGAAAATCAATCTCCCCACAACTTACAGTTCCACTACCATAGGAAGAGCACTTAACAAATGCCCACTCAAGCTCAATATCACTTAGTCTTTTGGATAGCTCAGCAGCAAAGAGCATAGCCCCCGACAGCGTAACTACCATTACCACTGGCTCGGTTACTCCCTGATAACATACCTTGAGTTGCTCGACTACTCGATCTATTGCCATATCTATCTCTTCGGATAAAATATATGGTTCAAAATCTTTATCTTTAATTTTTATGTTCTTGTTCATAAAAAAGCACTATATTTGTGGCAAATTTAACACTTTTTTAATATAAATTATTAATTTTAACACTTAAATTATAGATAAAATGACACCTATCGTTTCAATTATTATGGGCTCAACCTCGGATATGAAGGTTATGTCTGAGGCAGCTAAGTTCTTCGACTCTATGGAGATTCCCTTTGAAATCAACGCTCTTTCAGCTCATCGTACCCCAGATATGGTACTAGACTTTGCTCGTCAGGCACACACCAGAGGCGTAAAGGTTATCATCGCTGGTGCGGGTGGTGCAGCTCACCTACCGGGAGTTGTTGCTGCTCTTACTCCACTACCTGTGGTGGGTGTTCCAGTAAAGTCGTCTAACTCAATTGATGGTTGGGATTCTATACTTTCGATACTTCAAATGCCTTCTGGCATCCCAGTTGCTACAGTTGCACTTGACGGTGCTAAAAATGCAGCTATCCTTGCAGCTCAAATTCTAGGTACTGGAAACCCTGAGATGCAAGCAAAAGTTATCGCTTTTAAAGAGGATATGAAGAGTAAGATAACTCAAGCTAACGAAGAACTTAGCTCTGTTGAGTTTAAGTTTCGTTGTAAATAAAAATTGATAGAACACTAGTACACATTGGAGCAAAATATATCATACGCACTGTTCTTAACTGTAATTGCTGGTCTATCGACTGGCATAGGGTCACTCATTGCTATACTTTCAAAGCGAACTAATAGACGCTTTTTGAGCTTTGCCTTAGGGCTATCGGCAGGAGTAATGATATATATATCCTTTGTAGATATAATACCGAAATCCACAGAGTCACTCTCTGTGGTTTTTGGTGATAAACTTGGGCAGCTTTATGCAACACTATCATTCTTTGCAGGGATATTGCTTATTGCAATTATAGATAAATTTGTCCCTAGCTCAGACAATCCTCACGAATTGCGCTCTGTGGAGAATATGGATGCAGCCCCTAATTCTAGACAAAAATTAAAGAGAATGGGAATAGTAACGGCTCTAGCCATTGCTATCCATAACTTTCCTGAGGGTATTGCTACATTTCTAGCTGCTCTGGAAGATCCGCACATTGGACTTGCAATTGCAGGGGCTATCTCAATACATAACATACCCGAGGGAATCGCCGTGGCTATACCTATCTTCTACGCCACTGGCTCTAGAGCCAAAGCATTTAAATGGTCACTACTCAGTGGACTATCCGAACCTATCGGTGCAATAATTGGATATATACTACTCAAACCATACCTATCGCCTGCTACGTTTGGAATTGTCTTTGGAGCAGTTGCAGGTATTATGGTATATATCTCTCTCGATGAGCTACTTCCTGCTGCTAGAGAGTGGGGAAAACCACACATTGCAATCTGGGGACTAATACTTGGAATGGCAATTATGGCAAGTAGCATTATATTACTTGCATAGCTAACAAACGTTTATAATATTAGAGGAGTATGACTACACAAAAGAAGGTGGAGATAAAGAATCGCCGTGCAAGATTCGACTATGAGATTAGCGACACTTGGACTGCGGGAATAGTTCTACTTGGTACAGAGATCAAGTCACTGCGCTCGGGCAAAGCATCGCTTATTGACTGCTACTGCTATGAGAGTAAAGGCGAGCTTTTTGTTCGTGGGGTTAATATCTCGGAGTATAGTTGGGGAACATATAATAATCACGAACCCAAACGAGATAGAAAACTCCTACTAAACCGTAGGGAGCTTAACAAAATATTCCGTGCGATGCAGGATAGAGGCAACACAGTTGTTGGACTTAAACTATATATAAATGAAAATGGTCTTGCAAAACTACTCATTGGACTAGGACGTGGTAGGAAGAGCTACGACAAACGTGAGTATATTAAAGAACAAGACTCCAAAAGGGAACTCGATAGAGCTAGAAAGTTCTAACTCATATCCGAAGTAAAATTATCAGTACCACAAAAGAAGAAGAGAATCAATAAATACAAAGAGATGTACAAGAGTGTTATCCGCCCACTATTATTTAAACTTTCACCTGAGACTATCCACCACGCAACGGCTAAGACTCTAAAGGTTTGCAGGTATATTCCATTTGCTCGACAAGCAATTTCAGGGCTGTTCAAAGTTAAGAGTAAGGGACTAGAGAGGGAGTTGTTCGGACTCCATTTCAATAACCCAGTGGGTATGGCTGCGGGATTTGATAAGAATGCGGACTTCTATGATATGCTAGGTGAATTAGGATTTGGCTTCGTTGAGGTCGGAACGGTAACTCCTATGGCACAGGGCGGCAACCCAAAACCTAGATGCTTCAGATTAGCCGAGGACAAGGCTATTATCAACCGTATGGGTTTTAATAACAATGGGCAAATTGCTGCTGCAAAAAATCTACAAAAATATAGACGTAGAGGGTTAATAATTGGTGGTAATATCGGCAAGAACACCCTTACTGCTAACGAAGAAGCACCGAGGGACTACCTAAAGGTTTTTCGATCACTGTACGACTATGTGGACTACTTCACCGTGAATGTTAGTTGCCCTAATGTGGCAAAGCTTACTGCACTGCAAAGCACCGAGGGTACCTCTGCAATACTTAGAGACTTGAAAGAGTTCCGTAAGGGGCAGTGCGAATATCGCCCTATTCTTCTTAAAATCTCGCCTGACCTCAGTAAAGAGCAAATTGATGATATGATTCAAGTGGCAAAGAAGTTTAAAATAGATGGAATTGTGGCTACTAACACCACAACTAGCCGAGAGGGTCTCAGCAGTAAGAATGTGGAGGAAATAGGCAATGGAGGTCTTAGTGGTGCACCGATATGGGAAAAGAGTATAGAGGCGGTTCGATATATCTACCAACAGACCGAAGGGCGAATGCCTATTATCGGAGTTGGTGGCATTATGACCACTGAACAAGCACTTGAGATGCTTGCAGCTGGTGCCTCACTTGTACAGGTCTACACTGGGCTTATATATGAAGGACCTAGTTTCCCGGGCAAGATTTGCAAAGCAATCCTAAAACGTGACAATCTTAAATAACGTAAAGTACAACTGACAACTAGGATGCAACCAACCGTAGCAATTATTACAATAGGAGACGAGATACTTATTGGACAGATAGTAGATACAAATTCTGCATTTATTGGTAGTGTTGCAGCCGACAATGGCATTAAGGTTACCGAAATTCACTCGATACAGGACTCAAAAGATGCTATATGCCGCACCATCTCTGAGACTATGGAGCGGGTAGACATTGTAATTGTAACGGGAGGGTTAGGGCCTACTAAGGATGATATTACAAAGAAGGCTATCGCTGAGTTATTCTCAGTGGGACTATACCGTGATATTGCCACCTATAACCACGTTCAAAGTATGCTTAGCTCACGTGGAGTTGAGTTCAATGAATTAAATCAAGCTCAGGCTGATATTCCAGAGGGGTTTTCTGCGCTATCCAATCCCGTTGGAACTGCTCCCGGACTCTTCTATAATGGTACAAGGGGTACACTTTTCTGTCTGCCGGGAGTGCCATTCGAGATGAAAAGACTCTTTACCGATGAGGTAATACCTCGTATTTCAAAGATTTATCCTCTCCAAGAGATAGTACGTAAGACTGTAATAGTTTATGGTATAGCCGAAAGCGAACTTGCGGTAAGAATATCTCAATGGGAGAACTCTCTAATAGATAACGGGCTATCGTTGGCTTACCTACCTAATCCAGCAGGAATACGCCTAAGGGTTAGCCATAGAGGTGGCAATGCAATCTCTACGAGTCAAGCCGAAGAGGAGATAACCGAAAGACTTCAAGCTCTAGAGGAACTACTACCGGATAATTACCTTGGACTGGAACCTATCTCCGTTATTAGTGAAGTCGCTCGATTACTAAGCGCAAGCGGCAAGACACTCTCCACGGCAGAGAGTTGCAGTGGCGGTTCTATCGCTAAGAAATGCACCTCACTTTCTGGCTCATCTACTTGGTTCAGCGGAGGGGTTGTTGCATATAGTAATGAATCGAAGGTGAATATACTAGGGGTAGATAGCTTGTCAATTGAAAGTGTTGGTGCGGTAAGTAGCGAAGTTGCGGCACAAATGGCACTAGGTGCGCTCGAACGTTTTTCGTCGGACTACTCCATTGCCACTACTGGAATAGCAGGGCCAACTGGTGCAACCGATAGTAAATCTCTAGGGGATGTACACATAGCCATAGCTAGTCGTCAAAGAGGCATAGAGCAACTATACTTCCGCAACTTTGGGCAACCACGTGAAGTGTTTGTTGAGAGACTAACAGCCGCTGCCCTAAACTATCTAAGGTTGCTCCTTATAAAATCAAAGTAAGGAACCTATCTATTAAATTATAGGATTAACCACCACTACTGAATCCACCTCAATAGATTCAACATCGAGAATTAGGCGAATCTTATTACCATTAGTACGCTCAGAGAGCCAACTCTTAAAGCTCTCCTGTTCGCCACTACTCATCGTTGTACCCTTCTTCAGTTGGAGCATACAGGTGATAATGGTACCAGTCTGAACCCCATTTATATCTAGCACCTTTGCTTTACTTAGTTCAAGAGCATTCACCTGACCCCACAACGCTCCAACCTCTCTAGCAATGTTGCTAGTTGGTATGGTATCTTGGCTGAATAGGGCTAGATTTTTACGCAGTTTTGCTATCTCTGCATTCTTTTCGTCTATGATCTGAGTATTGCTCTTTAGCACAGATGCGATAGCATCATTATCAAGCCCATCTGACTTATTCGCCTGTCGCACTTGGAGTGAGGTATTCTCTAGCGAGAAGTTTGTTAACTGGTTACGAGCAATATCAATAACCTCATTGGATAGTGGCTCGCCCATCATTACAACCTCTATGACACTTGCCTCATCGCCTCCATTATAGGTATAAGTTGAGGTTACAACCTCACTGGTATCGAATACAAATACATTCTCAACGTAGGACTTTGCAGAGGTTTCAAATATTGTACGCTTCACAATATTATATGCCATCATCACACTAGGAATTATCGTCACAATAAAGACACCTGCCATTATCCTTTGCACTCGTTTTGTTCTTGCAGAGTCCATCTGTTTCTTTCGGCGATACTTCAAAAATCTAACGATAAAGAAAGTAGAAAAAGCAATAAATACTGCATTGATAAAGAATAAGTAGAGTGCACCAGCGAGGTACTGCCACTCTCCTGTTGCCATTCCAAAACCAGCTGTACATAGAGGAGGCATAAGTGCAGTTGCAATTGCCACGCCCGGTATCACAGTAGTTGTTCTATCCCTGCGAGACTGAGCAACAATACCTGCTAATCCACCAAAGATGGCTATTAGCACATCCCAGATTGTAGGGGTGGTTCGTGATAGGAGTTCGCTTTGTGCCAAAGTTAATGGTGATGCCATAAAGTATAGCATTGAGACTACCAAAGATACAGCCACCGCAAAGATAAAGTTCCTAAGGGACTTCTTGAGTAGTTCAAAATCGTTGATACCTAAGGCTAACCCCACTCCCATTATCGGTCCCATAAGTGGGGAGATAAGCATCGCACCGATAATCACAGCAGTGGAATTTACATTAAGTCCAACACTTGCCACTACAATGGCAAACATTAGTACCCATAGATTCGTTCCTCGAAATTCTACCGATTTCGATATATTTTCAACTACTTCACTCTGCTCTGCTCTATCCTCGTTCAGATCAAAACGATGGCGCAAAAAACGTCCAATTCCCGCAAAGGACATATCTAACCATCTACTATTATTCTTCTTTAGTTTAGGTTTGGGGTTAGGTGTTGGGGTGGTATCTAAATGATTCTCTTGCATAGTGCTAATATACTATATTTAAGGTCGTTAATATAATATTTTAAAGTAAATAAGTTATAGTACTCTAATTTAGTAATTCGTATGTTCTATTTCCTTGGTCTGCGGAAGTTATTACGGTGCAACATCTCTATGTCGGCAGGGCTTATAGCCATAGGTAAAACTATCCACAACACCAAATAGAGCATTACGGAAAGCCCCCCAAAGAAAATCAATATAAATGCCGCTATCCTAACATAAGCTAGATCCAAGTTGTAATATGCCGCAATACCTGCACAGACACCTCCTAGGATACCAGAGGAACCATCTCGCATCAACCTACGGTCTGAACCCATATATGGACGAGAACTGCAATATCCTGAACTATGCCCACCAAATTTCGATGGTTCTCCTACCTTAAATATTGCCTCCATAACCACCGATCTATCAATTGATGTCACGCTAAATGGGTTGTGAAATTTAAATATCTCGGCAATGCGACGCTCCACACCTCGCATAATATCCACACTATTGGGATTCTCACTAACTCTTGACTCAATATCGCATAGGTAATCCGACAGGAGTTTATACCCATCCTCGGTTACTTGAAAACGAAATCCTGCTAGGCTTATACTAATTGTTGTTTTCATTCTCTTTTGAACTATTAACTAACTCTGCTCTGTCCTTTTACGTTTTTGAGGCGGAGATATTACCATAACAATTTCGCCCTTTAGTGGTCTTGCCGTTACAATCTCTATGAGAGAATCAAGAGTGCCACGTAAGGTCTCTTCAAACTTCTTGGAGATTTCTCTACTCACCGATGCCCTACGTTCACCTCCACAATGCTCCCTTAACTGCTCCAACGTCTTTAAAACTCTATGGGGAGATTCATAGAGTATAAAGGTGTGTTTTAACTCCGATAACTCCTGCAATTTGGTCTGTCTACCCTTCTTAGGAGGTAGAAAGCCAACAAAGGTAAAGCTATCTGCTGGCAGTCCGCTACAAACCAAAGCTGGCACAAATGCCGTTGCTCCCGGTAAACACTCAACTTCTATACCCATCTCAACACACTCTCGAACTAAAAGAAAGCCCGGATCCGAAATTGCAGGGGTTCCTGCATCAGATATTAACGCTATGGACTCTCCCGCTAAAATCCTTTGGGCTATTCGCCCAACTGCAACGTGTTCATTAAACTTATGAAAACTCTGCATCGGCTTCTTAATCTCGAAATGAGATAGTAGAATGGAACTAGTACGAGTATCCTCTGCTACAATAGCATCAACCTCCTTTAGCACTCTGAGAGCTCGGTAGGTTATATCCTCTAGATTGCCAATTGGTGTTGGCACTACGTATAACTTCATTGAATATTATGGTTAATAACGCTGGGCTAACTCCGAGACAAACTCCTCTGCCACGCTGCTATTTGAGTGCCAATTGTAATTCTCACTTATATATATCAAGACTTGATCGAACTGCTCCATAGACTCCATCTTCGCTCGTTCGCTTCGGTATGCCTCGCTATTGCTATCAAATAATTCATTGATATACCTCTGCTCACGCACCATATCAGCACTCATAGATTCTGTTTCTACACTTTTTGTATCGAGTTGAATATCGTGCAACTGGCTTGGCTGAGTATCATTACTTCCGTCTAATTCTACTTCATCTTGCACAGTGGTCTGAACTTGCTCTCTAGAACTATCGCTAGACGCTTGGCAACCATCAATAGATTCTTGATCGCTATCGCTAGATTCTTGATCGCTATTGTTATTGCTTGGGGCTTGGCAACTATCGCTTTGCTCTACAACATCTGAATCGGTATGTTGCGGCTCCTGAGATTCATTAACCTTTAAAGAGGTTTCATTAGCCCTCCTCTTAGCCTCGAGGCGAATATTTTGTTGCTCCAACTCCCTTAGCATATCATACACCTTATGCAATTTAGCTTTGACAAGGTCTATCTCCAGATTTGCAGGAGAGCCTTGTTGCAACCACACATTAGTAATTGACAACAAGTTAAGAAGTTCTCTATGTAGTTTTTCTAGTTCCATAACCAAAATTGCTTTGTAAAGATTTATTCTTACAAAAGTAATAAAATTTAAGAATTTTCACCACGAAATGTATAAATAAAAGAGATTTTTGAAAAAAAATCAAAAAAAATGCTCCAAAAATTTGTTTGTTTATATTTTTTGCTTACCTTTGCACTCGCTTAAGGGAAGTAACTGGTCGTTTAGGGTACGACATCACTTCCACAACTAAAGCAAAGGTTGGTTAATTGTAGGATTCCGTAGCTCAGCTGGTAGAGCACAACACTTTTAATGTTGGGGTCCTGGGTT
>CAYJLU010000003.1:0-7573 GCA_964371395.1 uncultured Rikenellaceae bacterium
GACTGAAGAGTCATTAGAGTTATCTTTAAAATATCGCCGCATTGCAACGGTCTCAGAAAGTATTAAGATTTTGAATTGCCTAGAAGATAGCGAAGTAACATACCATAATTTGTAATAGGTAAACCCTGAGATTGACACTTCCCTACCCTCTGTATTATAGGTTTTGCGCCTACCATACATCCACCACACTGTACCGCTAGATCATAATAATAGAGGTTCTTAGGCAAGCTATCCCTACCACTAACTATATCGACTTGTACCTCAAAGCCTAGATGTTTACTCAATAATCGTGGAATCTTTACCCTTCCGATATCCTCACAGCTCACTCCGTGTGAACAGTGCTCAATAAGCAGAACTCTACTACTTGGACTGAGGCTATCGATCACCTCTAATCCCTTAGAATATAACTCTACATCGCCTCGCTGATGGGCTAGTAAGATTGAAAACGAGGTTAACTCTACACCTGAAGGTACTAACGGTTCCACTGCGTCAAATGCCTGAGAATCCGTAACAACGAGTGTTGGGGTGTATCGCTCAAGTGCACACCTAAGCTCTGGGACCTGTACCACTACTGCCATAGCACCTATATCAAGTGCAGCTCGTATGGCTTGAACCTGCGGCAAGATTAACCTACCAGCGGGTGCTTCACTATCAATCGGACATACAAGAACTACTGTCTCACCGCCTTTGAGTCGTCCCTCGAATAGTGATGGTAGTTGACGAACCTCCCTACGTAAAGTCTCTCTAAGTTCACTAAGTAGAGCCTCAACACTATATCCTCTTCGCACTAGGATAATAGGGCATCCAATTCTATCGATAAAGTCGCTCTCTAGGCTATCAGCCTCTTGACCACTTAGTACAAAGAGAGCTAAATCAACATCTTCTGCTACTGCCACACTCTTTGCTATTCGCTGCCCCCCGAGTTCAGAGCTATCGTCAATACCAGCAGTATCGATAAAGGTAACTGCACCATAGTCTAGAAGTTCGTATGCTCTACGAACGGGGTCAGTTGTAGTACCACCTGTGGGTGAAACTATTGCAATATCCTGGCCTGTCAGCGCATTAAGCAGTGTGCTCTTACCTGCATTTACACGTCCAAATATGCCTATTTTAACCTTCATTTCTCTCTAGAATCTAACAGTATAACTTAACATCCTGAGCACTTATATGCGTCGGATCCTTACTGAGTATAACCAAACGTTCAACACAGTTACGTAGCTCTCTAATATTGCCCGTCCACGCCATCTGTTTTAATAGTTCGATTGCCTCGTCACTAATTGTGCATAGGGGTTTAGATTGATCCTCGCACACTAACTTTAGGAAGTGCTCCACAAGAAGAGGAATATCCTCTCTTCGCTGGGCTAAGGCAGGTATCTCAATACGTATAACACTTAGTCTATGGTAAAGATCCTCTCTGAATCGCCCCTCGGCAATCTCCTTGAGTAAATCCTTATTTGTGGCGGCAATCACTCTCACATCGACCCGAATATCAGTATCACTTCCTACCCTTGAGACCTTACTCTCTTGGAGTGCTCGTAAGACTTTTGCTTGTGCAGATAGGCTCATATCACCAATTTCATCAAGAAATATAGTACCTCCCTCTGCCTGCTCAAACTTACCCTTTTTCTGTTTAACCGCTCCAGTAAAAGAACCCTTCTCGTGTCCAAAAAGCTCGCTCTCAACGAGTTCACTAGGTATTGCGGCACAATTAACCTCCACAAATGAGTTATTCGCCCTACTCCCACTGAGGTGAATCAGCCTTGCGGCAAGTTCCTTTCCCGTACCGTTACTACCTGTAATTAGAACTCTTGCATCAGTCTGAGATACCTTCTCGATCAGAGATAACACCTCTTGGACTGCTGGAGATTTACCAATGATGGTAACCCCCTTGGCTCTATTGAGCTTCTTGCGCAAAGTTCTATTTTCTTGAATGAGTTTACCACTTTTCAGTGCAGTTGTCACCGATGCTAGCACTCTATTTAGACTAATCGGCTTTTCGATAAAGTCAACGGCTCCGAGTTTGAGACACTGGACAGCTGTTTCAATCGAGCCGTGTCCCGAGATCATAATTACGGGTATCTCTGGATGGCTTTCGACAAGTTTAGTTAATAATTCAACTCCACTTATTCCCTCCATCATTATATCGCAGATTACAAGATCAACGGCGTGACTCTCCACTAACTCCAAGGCTTCCGCTCCTGAGGCTGCCTTCAAACACTTATGCCCGTCTGGCAAAAAAATTTCTTCTAAAACATTGCGTATACTACGCTGATCGTCTACAATTAGTATCTGACTCATACTCTAATAACTTTGGTGGGGGCACTCAACGCCACTGTGATACAATTTAACAATACAAAGATAGTAAACTTGCAAAAAATGTACTAAAAAATACAAAAATGTTTTTTTTCTTCTCAAAGTTATAGTATTTTTGTTAAAGTTATTCTCTTTATAAGACCGTTGCAAGTCGGCGAAATTTTGATTATTCTAAATAGCCTTAAGGTACAATCTAACAACAGAGATAATCTTCAGTTACCACAATAACTCATAGAAACAACCAATGAAAGCAACAACGCTCAATGTACCGTTACTACTGCCCGAGTATGGCAGAAATGTGCAGAAGATGGTACAATACCTACTGACTATCGAGGATAAAGACGCTAGAAACCATCAAGCAAAAATAGTAATTGCTACGATGGCAAACGTGTATCCTCACACCAAACGAGATACTCCAGAGTTTCGCAATATGCTCTATGATCATCTATTTATGATCTCTGGTTTTGCGCTTGATATTGACTGTGAGTTTGAACGCCCCTCGCCTGAACAATTTTCGCCTACCCCTGAGCGACTTCCATACTCTCAACAGGGAATTGTACGTAAACAGTATGGCGCAATGGTACCTAGAATCGCTCGTGAAATCGCCTTGATAGAAGATGCTCAACAGCAAAGAACTTTAGCTATAAATCTAGCTAGATTTATGCGACAAAAATCCTATGACTATAACCAAGAGTTTCCCTCAGATGAATTAATTATAGCTGACCTATTCGATATGAGTAATGGTCACGTTCAACTTGATGTCTCAATATTCGAGGGATCACAACTAAATACCCACAGAGTGAAGAATAACGGAGGCAAAGGCAGGGTTCCTCAGAAGAGTGGAAAGGCACGACACAATAACGGAGCTAAAGCAAAGAAACACTAAAAAACCCTAATACTATGGCTACATTTGAAGTAACGGGAGGAACTCCACTCTCGGGTGAAATTACCCCACAAGGAGCAAAAAATGAGGCTCTACAAATTCTATGCGCTGTATTACTCAGCCCCGAAGAGATAGTAATAGAGAATATTCCTGAGATTATCGACGTAATGCAGCTTATCTCGCTACTCGAAAAGCTTGGAGTTAAGACTAAGAGAATCGATAAGGGGAAGTATAGCTTTGAGGCTAGCGACATTGACCTGGAGTATATGCAAAGCTCTGAATTTAGGCATCTTGCCTCAAGGCTCAGAGGTTCAGTGATGATTATTGGCCCACTTCTAGCACGATTTGGCTGTGCATATATGCCTAAACCCGGAGGCGATAAAATTGGTCGCCGCAGGCTTGACACACACTTCCTTGGGTTCGAGAAGCTCGGTGCTCACTTCAACTTCGACACTGATGATAAGTTCTATACAGTTTCAGCTCCCGACGGGCTGAAAGGGCAATATATGCTGCTGGACGAGGCTTCAGTAACTGGCACTGCAAACGTAGTTATGGCAGCTGTACTTGCTAAGGGTACTACAACTATCTATAATGCTGCCTGCGAACCATATCTTCAACAGCTCTGTAAGATGCTCGTTAGGATGGGTGCAAAGATTTCAGGGATCGCCTCTAATCTTCTAAGAATCGAGGGTGTTGAATACCTAAGTGGTACAAGCCATAGGATGTTACCTGATATGATCGAGGTTGGTAGCTTTATTGGATTGGCGGCAATGACTCGCTCTGAAATAACGATCAAGGATGTAGATTTCGATGAGCTTGGAATTATTCCTGCACAATTTAGCCGCCTAGGCATTAAGTTGGAGCGTAGGGGTAATGACATATACATTCCAAAGCAGGATAGCTATGAGATTGAGAGCTTTATAGATGGCTCAATTATGACTATTGCCGATGCACCGTGGCCGGGGCTTACACCAGACCTACTAAGCATATTCTTAGTGGTTGCAACTCAAGCCAAAGGCTCAGTGTTAATCCATCAAAAGATGTTTGAGAGCAGACTATTCTTTGTCGATAAGTTAATAGATATGGGTGCTCAGATTATTCTATGTGATCCTCACCGTGCAACAGTCATTGGTCATAACCACTCTATGCGACTACGTGCTACACGTATGACCTCGCCAGATATTCGTGCTGGTGTTGCTCTACTCATTGCGGCACTCAGCGCAAAGGGTGTAAGCACTATTGAGAATGTAGAACAGATAGACAGAGGTTACCAAGATATTGACATCCGTCTTTCAGCACTCGGAGCACAGATTAAACGACTCTAACCTCTATTTCCTATATGGGTGGCGATTCATTTACCTTCCAACAATTTGATATAAAGCAGACTAGAAGTGCGATGAAGGTTGGCACAGATGGCATCATTGTAGGTGCTTGGGCTAAACCTCAGGCAACTGCAACTAAGGTGCTCGACATTGGTGCAGGCACTGGGCTTATTGCGCTGATGCTTGCTCAAAGATTTCAATCGACTCAGATCGAGGCTATCGAGATAGATGCTGATGCAGCAGCAGAGGCAAAAGAGAACTTCTCACGCAGCCTATTTAGCTCAAGGTTGAGGCTAATAAATGCCGACTTTAAGGAATTTAGTCGAGATTGTGATACTCAGTACGATCTTGTTGTAAGCAATCCACCATACTTTGATGGTAGCTACAAATCAACTGACACTCAGCGTACTGCCGCTCGCCATAGAGATTCTCTTCCTTTCGAGGAGCTAATCGAGGGAGTTTTAAGGGTGTTAACACCTACCATCGGCAGGTTTGTGGTGATACTGCCTGCTAAGGATGCGGAGTACTTTATTGATTTGGCAACATCCAAAGATTTGGTATGTACTAGGCAGCTGAGGGTACGTTCTCGTGCCTCGAAGGAGATAAAGCGTGTTGTTGCTCAATTCTCGATATCTGCGACCGAAACATTGAAGATAGATTCGCTAACCATTATGGATAACGAAAACAACTATACAGAAGAGTTTAAGGAGCTGACAAAGGAGTTCTATCTACGTTTCTAACCAAAAACAACAGAGGCGATCTAACCAATATAGATTGCCTCTGTTATCTTTATACTTTTTTAATAAAAGACCTACTCGCCGTTAGAATCTAAAGATCTTTTTTATAAGCTCTTCTACGCTTATGCAAACGATTTTCAAAAATATCCCACTGATTCTGCATAGTGTGGTTAACTTCAAGCTCAGGATTTGATTCGGCATAGGTAGCACCATACTTATTCATACCAGTAATTATCTCCTCCATAATTATTGCGGTGAGTCCTTTATTTTGGTATTTGCCGTCAATGGCAATAAGCATAAGGTCTATAATCTCTGCTCGTTTACTCTTTAGTGCTCTAAGAAGGTGGTACCATCCAAAAGGGAAGAGCCTTCCACGAGATTTTTTCAGTGCACCACTAAGCGACGGAAGCCCAATACCAAAGCCCACTAGATTATCCTGCTCATCGGCTATAAGTGCAATAAGATCGACACTTGCCATTGAGATATACATCTTTACGTAGTGGTCAATTTGACGTTGAGTCATCTCACTGAAACCATACAACTCTGCATACTCTGTATTTATTAAGTTAAAGATCTTGGTAGCCCACCCATCTTTGACCAACTCCTTGGTAGTTTTAGGTCTTACAACCCTAACATTGCTCTTCTGTTTAACAATCTTGGAGAATTTTACGATACGCTCAGGGATTGGGTTTGGAATGGTAAGCAGGAATTCGACCCAGTCCGCTGCTTTAGCATACCCTAACTCCTCCATAAACTTCGAATAGTATGGATAGTTATAGAGCGTAGCCATCGTACCGAGTTCTTCGTACCCTTCGATAAGCATACCCTCCTCGTCCATATCTGTAAAGCCGAGAGGACCCTCAACTTCATTCATACCACGCTCTTTGGACCATAGGCTTACTGCCTCTAGAAGTGCACGTGCTACTTCGATGTCCTCGATAAAGTCAAAGAAACCGAAACGCCCAGCTTTTCTATTCCACTTCTCATTGGCTCTATGGTTTACAATAGCGCAGATACGCCCAACAATTTTACCATTGCTATTATATGCTAAGAAGCACTGCCTCTCGCAAAATTCCATTGCAGGGTTTTTATTTACATTTAGCGTTGCTAGTTCATCAGATTCTAGCGTAGGAATAGCGTATGGGTGTCCTTTATACAGTTCATTTTTGAAACGAACAAATCGCCTCATATCTCGTTTACTGTGTATAGCCTCAACTTTATACATATATTATACTTTAGGTAAATTTGTGTGTAATACTTTTATTTACTACAAAAATAAGAAAAAAAGATAGATAAATAGTTTTTTTAATCCACATTTACTACTTTAGTGGTATAAATCAGTGCATTTCTAACGAAAAGATTTTAATCACAATGAAAACATATAAACTCTTACTTGCAGTTCTTACTT
Organism: uncultured Rikenellaceae bacterium; assembly: GCA_964371395.1. GTDB lineage: Bacteria > Bacteroidota > Bacteroidia > Bacteroidales > Rikenellaceae > Mucinivorans. The sequence goes on from CAYJLU010000003.1 coordinate 6,664, forward strand.
TTGTTGCAGTTGTGGCCTGTGGAGGTCAAAAGCCATCAGAGGTTGCCATTGAATCTATTAAACTAATGGACAAAGGAAAGATTACTGAGTATGTTGAACTTATCAGCGGTACTAAAGAGCCAGTGAAGAAGCAAATTATGATAGTTTTGACAAGAGATAGGTTCGAGGAGCTATCAAGGGTTAAGAGAACTAAACTCGGTAACCTTAGAGACATAAAACTAATTAGCGAGGAGATCGCAGAAGATGGTAAAACTTGTAAGGTTAAGCTCGAATTAACCTATGACAAAAGTCCAAAACCTTCTAAAAAAACAGTGGATCTTGTACTTGAGGATGGCAAGTGGTTGGTGAAAAATCCTACTCAAAGATAATAGCATAGTGAGAATTAACACATACTTAACTGTATGTTGAATGTATGGGGTATAGAACACTATGCTCATATTGTTTTCTTGAAAGATAGGAGCAATGGTAATCTTCTCTTCTGGCGGGATCATTCATTCTCAAGAAATATCGCATTGTATAATAGTGCTCTATTTATTACAAAGTAAAGAAAAAAAGAAAGATAAGTAGGTTTTTAATCTTATATTTACTATATTTGTGGTACAAACCCGTACATTACTAACCTAATAAACTTTAATCGCAATGAAAACATTTAAACTCTTACTTGCAGCTCTTACTCTTGTTACAGTTGTGGCTTGTGGTAGCCAAAAACCATCTGAGGTTGCTATTGAATCTATTGAACTACTTGACGAGGGAAACATTACTGAGTATGTTGAACTTATCAGCGGTACTGATCAGCAAAAGCAAACTATCGTTACTATTTTTAACGAGAAGGGCGATGAAATGATGAAGCAAAAAGAAGCTGAACTCGGCAATCTCAAAGACGTAAAACTAATTAGCGAGGAGATCGCAG
>CAYJLU010000003.1:7673-44512 GCA_964371395.1 uncultured Rikenellaceae bacterium
GAAGCTGAACTCGGCAATCTCAAAGACGTAAAACTAATTAGCGAGGAGATCGCAGTAAATGGTAAAACTTGTAAGGTTAAGCTCGAATTAACCTACGACAAAATACCATTACCTGTTAAGAAAACTGTAAACCTTGTACTTGAGGATGGCAAGTGGTTGGTGAAAAAACCAACGGCTAATAAGTAGTGAGAACTAACGCATAAGTTAACCGTGTGTTAAAAAATATGGGGTATATAACACTATACCCCATATTTTATTCTTAGAAATGAAGAGCTATGGTTGTATATAGAACTATTGGAATTGTCGTTATTTCAGCACTAATGGCCTGTTGTGGTAAGGTTCAGAACGACAGCGAGGTAAATGATGTTAATCGAGATAGTATAGATTTTAGTTGTGTGGAGCGAGGCGATCTTCTCTTCAGGCGAGGTCGTTCACTCTCAAGCAATATCGTATTGTATGCAGACACCTCTGGTAACTACTCGCACGTTGGAATTGCGGTAAAGTACAATGGTAGGGTTGCAGTAGCGCACGCCGCACCAACTGATAATAACATTGAATTGGTTAAGATAGAGAGCCTAGAGGAATTCTTTGAGAAATCTAAGGCTGAGCGAGGGGCTGTTTGTCGTTTTGATATTGACACTCTACAACTCGATAGTATCAATCTTCGAGCCATTGAAATCGTAGAGAGCAACACCCCATTCGATAACAGTTACAATACAGAGGATCAAAGCAAACTATACTGCACAGAGTATATATGGGAAGTCTACAAGGTAATAGGTTATGACATAAGTCAGGGTAAGCGTACAACGCTTAATCTTGGATTCACTAATGGAGAGATTATCCTCCCTAGCCATCTATACTCAAATGATATGTTAGAGATTGTTATGGAGTTCTAGCTCTCATTATATGCTCGCTAATGCTTCGCAGATAATATTTGAGACTTCACGTACCTCGGCATCTGTAATTGTTAGTGGGGGCGAGATTCTAAATGCTGTATCACAGAATAGGAACCAGTCGCTCATAACCCCAACCTCTAGAAACTTATCCATAAGTGCTAGCAGTTTTGCAGTTGAACCAAGCTCTACTGCCATAATAAGCCCACTGCGCCTTATCTCGATAACCGATGGGGCATCGCTTAGTAAACTCTCAAAGAGTGCTCCTGCCTCTTCGGCTCGCTGTACAAGGTTCTCACTGATGATATATTCCAGCGAGGCTAAACCAGCAGCACAACAAACAGGGTTGCCACCAAATGTAGAGATATGCCCCAATACTGGATCGCACGTAAAGCTATCCATAAGCTCTTTACGTGCGGCAAACGCACCTAATGGCAAACCACCACCTAGTGCCTTTGCCATACATAATATGTCGGGTTTAACCCTGTATTTATTAGATGCAAAAAGCTCGCCTGTTCGACCAAAACCTGTCTGAATCTCATCAATGATAAGTAATGCACCTACCTCCTTACACCTTGCTTGTAGTGCCTCTAAATAACCACTGACTGGCAAACGAACACCCGATTCGCCCTGAACTACCTCCGCCACGACACAAGCCGTCGTAGAATCTATCTGCTTTAAATCAATGAAATTATTATACTCTATGAGTTTGGTTTCGGGGAGCAACGGACGAAATGCAGTCTTATACTCCTCCCCACCTTGGATTGATAGCGCACCGTGTGTAGAGCCGTGATATGCACCCACCATCGAGATCATACCACCTCTACCCGTTACTCTCTTTGCTAACTTTAGTGCACCCTCAATAGCCTCTGCCCCACTATTTAGGAAGTATATACTGTCCAAACCCTCGGGTAGATATTTTGCTAGCTGTACTGCTAGTTCAACCTGCACACGCTGAACAGTCTCTCCATAGACCATAGTGTGCATATAACTATCCACCTGCGCCTTAATAGCATCTCTTACCACTACATTAGAGTGCCCCACATTGCATACAGATACACCCGAGATAAGGTCAAAGTATCGTTTACCAGTGGGTGTGTATAGAAATACTCCCTCGGCCTTTGCGACTTCAATTAGTAGCGGTGAGGGCGAGGTCTGGGCAACGTGTTGCAGAAACTGTGTACGTAGTGTGCTCATCGCTCTATCTAATTCTATCTGAATCCTTAAGCAACCAAATATCCGCTGCTACACCTCTATAAGCAAGCACCACGGTTAGTAGTGCAATTACTGGCGAGAGCAGCACTGGCGAATAGTTCAGAATAAAGTCTGCCTCATTAATGATTGCACCTAGACGATATATGCCCATCGCCTCAAAACCAATAAGCCCAAGTACAAATAGCCCCTCGACAATGCAGAGTCTAAGTTGTAGTTCTCTACGTTTGTGTAGGTATATTATAGCAATAGGTAGTAGTGTGGCTAGTAGTGTCAATATACCGTGATATAGAAAAGGTTCGGTTTGGCCATCACCAAATGCTATACCCCATACATTATACTCAGCGGCAGTACTCGCACTCGACAGAGTAGCAGCACCATCGATAATGACAGGCTCTATGGTAACCAACGGTAGTAATAGTAATAGACCACATAGTATTGTGGTGGCAAGTAGGTAAAGTGTCTGTTTACGATACATAATATTCTTGAGAGTTCTAAGTTTAAATATTTATATAAAAATTCGATATTCAATGCAAAATTACTATTTTTGTACTCTATAAGCAACTTTTTAGATATTAAAATAAAAACAATATACAAAATGACACCCATAAAAACATTGATTATTGGCAGTGGTCCTGCGGGATATACAGCAGCAATCTACGCATCGAGAGCTAACCTTTCACCTATGCTATACGAGGGATTAACTCCCGGAGGTCAGCTAACTACAACCACTGAGATCGAGAACTTTCCAGGCTATCCAAATGGCACTACTGGAACTGAGATGATGGAGGATCTAAAGGCTCAGGCTCAGAGATTTGGAGCAGATGTACGTTCGGGCTATGTCACAAAGGTTGACCTTTCTAAACGCCCATTTAGTGTTGAGATTAATGGGGGTGAAACAACGCTTCTTGCCGAAACTCTTATCATTAGCACTGGAGCGACGGCTAAGTACCTTGGGTTAGAGAGCGAGCAGAGATTAATGGGTAGTGGAGTTTCGGCTTGTGCTACTTGTGATGGATTCTTCTACCGCAATAAGAGTGTAGCTGTTGTTGGTGGTGGCGATACTGCTTGCGAAGAGGCTGTGTACCTCGCAGGACTTGCCTCGAAGGTGTATATGATTGTACGTAAGGATCACCTTAGAGCTAGTAAGGCTATGCAGCAGAGAGTATTTAAGAACGAGAAGATAGAGGTTATCTTTGAGCACAATACAGTAGAGGTTATAGGCGATGAACTAAAGGGAGTAACTGGTGCGTTACTAAAGGGTAATGACGATTCTATTCGTGAGATTGCCATCGATGGATTTTTCTTGGCCATAGGCCATAACCCCGTTACTTCGATCTTTGCGGGACAGTTAGAGTTGGATTCAGAGGGATATATAAAGACTGAGAGAGGCACTGGTCGCACAAGCGTTGAGGGTGTATTTGCAGCAGGAGATGTACAGGACCCACACTACCGCCAAGCTATTACTGCGGCGGCTTCGGGATGCGTTGCGGCGTTGGAGGTTGAGAGATATTTAGCATCACAAATTTAATAATTAGGACACAATGAGTTATCTATTTACATCAGAGTCAGTAAGCGAAGGACACCCAGATAAAGTGGCGGATCAAATCTCTGATGCCATACTAGACGAATTTTTAAGGCAAGATGCAACCTCGAAGGTTGCCTGCGAGACACTATGCACCACAGGGTTAGTAGTTGTTAGCGGTGAGGTAAAGTCTAATGCGTATGTTGACGTTCAACATACAGTACGAAAGGTTATCGAGCAGATTGGTTATAATGATGCAGCACTAGGTTTTGAGGCTAGTTCTTGTGGTGTGCTTTCGGCCATCCACGAACAGTCGCCAGATATAAATCAAGGTGTTGAGCGTCAGGAGGCTGATGAACAAGGCGCGGGGGATCAGGGTATGATGTTTGGTTATGCTTGTCGAGAGACTGCTACCTATATGCCAGCAGCTCTTATGCTATCGCACCTACTTGTAAAAAAACTAGCTTCGATTCGTAAAGCAGGCGAGAAAATGACCTACCTACGTCCAGATGCCAAGAGTCAAGTCACAATTGAGTACGATGACAATGGAGAGGCAAAACGTGTACATACAATCGTAATATCAACTCAACATAGCGAGGATGTTAGTGTTGAGGAGATTAAAACTGATGTTAAGAATATACTTATTCCTGAACTAAAGGTATCGCTTGCAAAGCGTCAGGATAAACTCGTGGACCTTATATGTGATGACTATATACTTCACGTAAATCCAACGGGTAAGTTCTGTATTGGGGGGCCAAAGGGTGATACTGGGCTTACCGGTAGAAAGATTATAGTTGACACTTATGGTGGCAGGGCAGCACACGGAGGTGGTGCATTCTCGGGTAAGGACTCCTCGAAGGTTGACCGCTCGGCAGCCTATGCTACTCGCCACATTGCGAAGAATTTAGTAGCAGCAGGTATAGCCGATGAGGTTGTAGTACAGGTTGCATACGCTATTGGAGTGGCACGTCCTGTGAGTCTATTTGTAGATACTCACGGTACTTCACAGCTTTCGATTAGTGACGGAGAGCTTGCTAAACGACTAGAGGAGCTTGTGGATTTAAGACCCGCAAAGATAGTAGAGAGATTCTCGTTGACATCTCCTATATTCTTACCGACAGCTGCGTACGGTCACTTTGGGCACGACTCATATGAGAAGGATGGATTGGTATTCTTCCCGTGGGAACGATTAGATTTAGTGGAGTTGTTACGCTCAGAACTACTTTAAGGTGACTAATACTCTCTAGTTACGCTTTATTCGATGCTCCTAAAGATTTAAGCATTACAATCTATGTTGAATCTTCAGGACATTGGTATGAGTTTGGGTAGTAAGGGAGGATAAGCTACATCTTTAGAGGGGAGAGGGGGGACTTAATGCGCTATTGTAAAATGGTGTAATTTTTGCTATGCGGTGAAAATCATAGAGTGTGACGTGTTTTGGGGGAATTATCACTGTGTGATAAAATTTTAGAAGAAGATAAGGACTATTAAAACTATATTTTAAACATAACTTACTTTATACTATCTATGAAAAAAATTATTGAAAAACTCCGCACTGAGGATTGGGTAGCAGTTATTTTGAGTATTCCACTACTAGTGGTAGCTGCATTTTTTCCTGATATTGTACCGAAACTACACTCTGATCTCTCGGAACTATCTTCGTGGCAATCTATGGGTGTATGGTTCTTAGTAGTACTTGTTATCGCATACATCGGCTCACGCCTACTACGTCGCCCGACCAAAGGGTTTATTCCCTCGCTACTAATGATTTTCCTTATCTCCTCGGCAGCTTTAATGCTAGCGAAGGTTAAGGTAATTAGTGCGTATGGTTTTGAATCGGTATTCTTCTCGGTAATCTTAGGTCTGCTTATTAGAAACTTCTTCCGAGTGCCTAAGTGGTTAAAACCAGCAATTCAAGGAGAACTTTACATTAAGATAGGGGTTGTGTGTCTTGGAGCTACAATTCTATTTAGCGATGTGATGAAATCGGGCGTATTTGGTCTTGTGCAAGCAGTAATAGTTGTAGCAGTAGTATGGTTCTTCAGTTATTGGTTCTCACGCAAGGTAATGGGCGTGGATAGCCCTTCGGCAATGGTACTCTCAAGTGGAGTTTCGATATGTGGGGTTTCTGCATCAATCACAGCAGCAAGGGTAGCGGGTGGTGATGATAAAAAGCTATCGTATATTATATCGTTAGTTCTAATAATTGTAGTACCTATGATATATATAATGCCTTGGCTATCCGAGGTGGTACTTCCGCATATTATAAGTGACCCACATACAGCTCAAGAAGTAGCTGGTGCGTGGATAGGCGGTACCATTGACACTACTAGTGGCGTGGCGGCATCGAGTATGATAGTCAGTGATGTAGCAAATACGCACGCAGTAATCATTAAAGCTGCTCAAAATGTACTAATCGGTGTTGTTGCATTCTTTATAGCACTCTACCTATCAACACGTAAGAGCAATAGAACTAACAGTAAGGGAACTTCAATGGGTATTGTATGGGAAAAATTCCCTAAGTTCATACTAGGTTTTGTGGTGGCATCGTTACTCTTCTCGATAGGTCAGAGCAGTGGATTTTTTGAGCCAAATAGCGCAGGGAAGTTAGCCGAGCCGGGGATTGCAAAGTCATTGAGTACTCTATTCTTCTCTCTAGCATTTGTATGTATCGGGCTTGACACTAGACTAAAAGATATAGTATCGAGGGAGAATCGCCCTATTCTCTGGTCATTTGTTACTGCACAGGTATTTAACATTATTATAACATTTGGTCTAGCGTATCTATTCTTTGGCATACTCAAACCAATGTTTGTTTAGGACCTAGATAGATATTTGTATTTAATTTTACTATCTTTGTAACCCAAAATTATAACCTAAAAAAACATAATAGAAGATGAATATTAAACCACTTTCAGACAGAGTTCTAGTAGAACCTAAAGCAGCTGAAACACAAACAGCTAGCGGACTTTACATTCCAGATAACGCCAAGGAGAGACCACTTCAGGGAACAGTAGTTGCTGTTGGCCCGGGAAGCTCGGATGTTACAATGGAGGTAAGTGTTGGTGATACTGTACTTTATGGCAAATATGGCGGTCAAGAGGTATCAGTTGAGGGCAAAGACTACCTTATAATGAAACAGGGAGAAATTTTAGCAATAATTAAATAAAGATAACAATGGCAAAGGAGATTAGATTCACAACAGAGGCTCGTGGTAGCCTAGTGAGCGGAGTTGACCAATTAGCAGCGGCTGTGAAGGTAACTTTAGGCCCTAAGGGTAGAAACGTCGTAATCGAAAAGAAATTTGGTGCACCACACATCACAAAGGATGGGGTCACAGTAGCCAAAGAGATTGAACTAGAGGATAAGTTTGAGAATATGGGTGCACAGATGGTCAGAGAAGTGGCATCAAAGACTGCGGATGATGCAGGTGATGGCACGACTACTGCGACTGTTCTTGCTCAGGCTATAATTGCGGGTGGCATCAAAAATGTAACAGCTGGTGCTAATCCAATGGAGATTAAAAGGGGTATAGACTTAGCTGTAAGCGAGGTTGTCAAAGGACTCCAAGCTCAAAGCCAAAATGTAGGCGATAATATTGAGAAAATCAAGCAAATTGCCACAATATCAGCAAATAATGACTCAGCAATCGGCGGTCTTATAGCTGAGGCTATGGAGAGAGTTAACAAAGAGGGTGTTATCACTGTGGAAGAGGCTAAGGGTACGGAGACTCACGTCGAGGTAGTAGAGGGTATGCAGTTCGATAGGGGTTATATATCGCCTTACTTTATCACTGACACTGAGAAGATGTTAGCTGACCTCGAAAAACCATATATACTAATAACAGACAAGAAGATCTCTACGATGAAGGAGGTACTATCAGTTCTTGAGCCTGTTGCTCAAGCTGGTCGTTCGCTACTTATTCTTGCAGAGGATGTCGATGGTGAGGCACTTAGCTCACTTGTACTAAATAAGCTACGAGGCACCCTTAAAATAGCAGCAGTTAAGGCACCGGGATTTGGCGATAGACGCAAAGAGATGCTACAAGATATTGCTATTCTTACTGGCGGTACAGTAATCTCTGAGGAGACTGGGCTTACCCTAGACCAAGCAACGCTTGAGATGTTAGGAGAGGCTGAGAGAGTAACACTTACTCGTGATAGTGCTACAATTGTGGATGGTAATGGAACTAAAGAGAATATCTCTAATCGTGTCAGCCAAATTCGTTCACAGATAGAGACTACTAAGTCGGATTATGACCGTGAGAAACTCCAAGAGCGTCTAGCTAAGCTAGCTGGTGGAGTTGCAGTTCTATATGTAGGAGCTGTTACTGAGGTTGAGATGAAGGAGAAAAAAGATAGAGTTGATGATGCTCTAGCTGCTACTCGTGCTGCTGTGGACGAGGGTATTATCCCGGGCGGTGGAGTTGCATATATCCGTGCTGCAGATAGACTCGGCGAGCTTAAGGGTGCAACCGAAGATGAGCAGACTGGTATCGCTATTGTAGTTCGTGCAATTGAAGAGCCACTTCGTCAAATTGTAGCAAATGCAGGTGGCGAAGGCTCAGTAGTTGTTAATAAGATCAAGGAAAATAGCGGTGCGTTTGGTTACAATGCTCGTGACGACAAGTACGAGGATATGTTTAGTGCTGGTATCATTGATCCGACTAAGGTAGCTCGTGTAGCGTTAGAGAATGCGGCTTCAATTGCATCAATGTTCCTTACCACAGAGTGTGTAATTGCGGATGTTAAGGAGGAAGCTCCAGCTGCTATGCCACCAATGGGTGGCGGTATGGGAGGAATGATGTAATTATAACCGCATACAGCGGTAAACTCTCCCAGATAGAATATCTTGGGATGGTGTATATATTAAGAGGTTGTCTAGAGTCTTCGGGATTTTGGACAGCCTCTTATACTTTATTACCACTAAACTATATAGTGAGACCATTGCAAAACTTATGTTTTGCTCCGCTATGAAGAGCGTTGATAGGTGGATACCACAAAAAAAAAGTGAGGGTATAAGCCGAGTTCTGTCGTGAACTGTCATTTATCTAGGATGGCCATCACTGACCACCTCCACTAGCGACCTACCCTCCGTCCATTTAGGCGAGTAGCCCTCGTTCGACCTACTCTGAGGCACAGTGAACGGTATATTTGGTCTTGCAACCCATAGCCTGGTACCCAACGAATGTCACCACTCGTTGCCACGGGCTCTTACCCCGCATTTTCACCTTTTCTGCATCGGTAATTCCGACACAGTAGTTATTTTCTGTTACCAAACGGCAGGAACTCACGCCCCTCTTGTACTTTCGCAAGTATGGTACTCTGTGTTGCTCGGACTTTCCTCTCCAATGGTTCTCTCTAAAAAAAGAGACCTTTGCAGCGACAGTTTCCCCCACTTTTTTACTACCTTTGTAAATTCATCTCAACTGAGAACACAAAGGTATGAAAAATTTTATAGATATTAACCACTTTAATTACAATCTCCCCGAACAGAGCATCGCAAAGTATCCCCTTACGGAGCGTTCTAACTCTAAGTTACTGTACTATGATGGTGAAAGTATTGCCGATAGAGCCTTCAGGGAACTTCCTGATATACTCCCTCAGGGGGCACTAATGGTATTCAATCAGACAAAGGTTGTTCGAGCTAGGTTAGTAATGTTCAAGGAGACGGGTGCTCGTATCGAAATATTTTGTCTAGACCCTCACACTCCAGCTGACTATGAGCGTGCATTTTCAGCTCGTGGCAGTGCCTCGTGGCACGTAATGATTGGTAATGCTAAGAAATTTAATACCGTAATATACAGCGACGATAAGAATCTGAGGGCACGCAGAGCAGAGGGCGATATAGTACACTTTGAGTGGGATAGTAACGAAACATTTGGTGAGATTCTCGAAAGACTCGGGCGTACACCTATTCCACCATACCTGAATCGAGATAGTGAAGAGGTAGATACCACACGCTATCAGACCTTATATGCAGAGATTGAAGGTTCTGTTGCAGCTCCAACCGCAGGGCTACACTTCTCCTCTGAGATGCTGGATAGTATTTCAAATAAAACCTTTGTTACTCTACACGTTGGTGCAGGTACATTTCTACCTGTTAAGCAAGAGGATGTCACAAAACACACTATGCACACTGAGACCTTCGAGGTCACACTAGATAGCATTAGACGATTGGCGGAGGCTCAGGGTAATATCATTGCTGTTGGTACCACTTCACTTCGCACCATCGAGAGCCTAGCCGTACTTGGGGGTAGAATTCTAAACGGCGGGACACCAGATAGTGTAATCGGTCAGTGGGAACGCTACGATGTACAATCTATCGCTCCACTTGTTCGTTATATGGAGAGTGAAGGTATTGATAGGTTGCAGGGAGCTACGCAGATAATGATAACTCCAGATTATAAATTTTCGACAATCTGTGGTATCATCACAAATTTCCACCAACCTAAAAGCACACTACTTCTACTAATTTCAGCAGTGGTAGGTGATAATTGGCAGAAGATATACAGCCACGCACTTGAGGGAGGATACAGATTTTTGAGCTATGGAGATAGCTCACTATTAATGTTAAAACGATAATTTCTAAAGTCATAGTTATATGTTTTTACCAACCAGCGCAAAGGAGGTTAAGGCACTTGAGTGGGATTACATCGATGTTATTCTCTTTACAGGTGATGCTTATATTGACCACCCAGCATTCGGAGCGGCAGTTATAGGTCGCTCACTAGAGGCTGCTGGTTATCGTGTGGCTATTGTGCCTCAACCCAACTGGCAGGATGACCTCCGTGATTTTAAGAAGTTGGGTGCTCCGAGGTTATTCTTTGGTGTGACGGCAGGAGCTATGGACTCTACGGTGATGCACTACACCCCCACTCGTCGCCTACGTTCAAATGATGCCTATACGCCGGGAGGTCGCCACGGTGCTCGCCCCGACTACCCCACTGAGGTGTACAGTCGAATTCTTAGGGAGTTGTATCCAGACTCATTAATTTTTGCTGGTGGTATCGAGGCATCTTTGCGCCGCTTCACCCACTACGATTACCTACAAGATAGACTGTTAGGCTCTTTTGCGTATGAATGTAATATTGACGGCATTGTATATGGTATGGGTGAGAGGGCAATTGTAGAGCTTGCCCAGCGAATTGAGAGTGGAGAGGATTGGAGGAGGACCCCACAGATAGCTCTATATAGTGAGTCTTGTGATGGATTGTTGGAGCAGGATGCAATAGAGCTTCACTCATATGCTCAGTGTATTGGTGATGCAAAGCTATATGCCGAAAATTTTGTGGAGGTTGAAGTCCAAAGCAATATGCAGAGTCCTAAACAGATGGTAGAACCCCACGGCAACGGCTATGTTATCGTAAATTCGCCATATCCAATCTTCACGACCAATCAGTGTGATAGCACTTACGCTCTACCATATATGCGACAACCTGCCCCAAGGTATAAAGGTAAGGTTATCGCTGCGTGGGATATGATTAAAAACTCTATAAATATCCACCGTGGGTGTTATGGTGGGTGTAGTTTCTGCGCAATATCGATGCATCAGGGCAAGTTTATTGCAAGTAGGAGTAAGCAGTCAATTATTGAGGAGATTAAGGATTTAGTAACAAGGGATTACTTTCGAGGTACAATATCGGATATTGGGGGCCCATCAGCAAATATGTGGCAGAGCGGAGGAAAGGATAGGAGCAAGTGCGCACGCTGTCGTAGGGCTAGCTGCCTTACTCCTAAAGCCTGCCCTAACCTCCAGACCAATCATAACGCTCTATTGGAGCTATACGGCGAGATAAGGGATGTAGAGCGTGTTAAACATCTGTTTGTGGGTAGTGGTATCCGCTACGATATGATAGACTATGGTGAGCCATACTTCGCCGAGGTTCTCAAGCACCATACTAGTGGTCGCTTTAAGGTTGCCCCGGAGCATACCGAAGATCACGTTGTAGAGCTTATGCGTAAGCCAACATTTGATAAATATGTCGAGATGGAGCGGGAATTTAATAGGGTGTGCAAGGTTAATTCACTCCCTTATGTGATTGTTCCATACTTTATCTCGGCACACCCGGGCTGTAACCAAAAAGATATGGAGTCATTAAAGTCAAAGACTAAGGAGGTTAGAACTGATCAAGTTCAAGATTTTACCCCTACACCTATGACCCTTAGTTCGGTGATGTACTACACAGGCTTTGATCCATATAGCGGTAAGAAGCTCTATGTGGCACGTAGTAAACAGGATAAGGACAAGCAAAAGTCATACTTCTTCGACAACTATCGCCCAGCTCAAAACAGAGGAAGTGCCTATGAACGAAGGAGTGCGGGAAACCATAACAAAAATAAGAAGAGATACAATAATTAATCTTTACGAGTTAGCAATTAACTTTAGGGTTTAATCTTAGAGAAAAGATGAGTGAAAAGAAGAGTTACACAGAGCGTAAAAAGGCAGCAGAGAAACGAGCTGCGGCAGATGAACTAAGCGCAATAAGTCGTCAAGTAGGACAACATCCACCTCAGGCAATTGAGCTAGAGGAGGCTGTTCTTGGTGCCATTATGCTTGAGAAGAATGCACTGCTAAATATTCAAGGGTTGCTTACCCCTGAATCTTTCTATCACGATAGCCACCAACTAATATTTGCTGCGGCACTGGAGCTATCCGCAAATATTCAACCTGTGGATCTCTATACGATTGGTACTCAACTAAAGCGTTCGGGACACTTAGCAGCAGTGGGGGGTATAGCCTACCTTACTGAGCTGACCCAAAAGGTATCTTCGGCTAGCCACCTTGACTACCACGCTAAAATCGTGGCACAGAAGTATATTCAAAGGCAGTTAATCACCGCCTCGACCCAGATACAAAAGGATTCATTCTCCGAAGAGTATGACGTAGATGAGCTTGTTAACAAGGCTGAACGTGCAATATTCGAGATAGCCGAAGGTAATGTAAGACGTGACATACAATCAAGTATGGATATTGTGAGTCGTGCGCTTCAGATGATTGAAGAGGCGGCAAAGAAACCAGATGGTATGACTGGTGTGCCTACTGGCTTTACCGATATTGATAGACTCACTCTAGGATGGCAACCCTCTGACCTTATAATCATAGCGGCTCGTCCCTCAATGGGTAAGACTGCGTTTGTTCTTACAATGGCTCGCAATATTGCAGTTACGTATGAGCGTGCCGTTGCCTTTTTCTCGCTGGAGATGAGCTCTACACAGCTAATGACTCGCCTACTTACTGCCGAGAGTCAGCTCGATTCTAAGAAGATGAAATCTGGTAGACTCAGCCCTGATGAGTGGAAGCAACTTGAGAACTCTGCACGACCACTATCTAAGGCTCAATTATTTATTGACGACACCCCTGCACTCTCAATATTTGAATTTCGCTCAAAGGCTAGACGACTCAAACTCAACAGCAATATTGAGTTAATTATCATCGACTACTTGCAACTTATGACCGCAGGTACTGCCGACACCAGAGGTAACCGTGAGCAAGAGGTTGCTCTTATCTCTCGTTCGCTAAAGGCTATTGCCAAGGAGTTAGATGTGCCGATTATAGCCCTCTCACAGCTAAACCGCTCGGTCGAGAGTCGAGGTGGAACTAAACGCCCTCAACTAAGCGACCTTCGTGAGTCAGGCTCTATTGAGCAGGATGCCGATATAGTTGCATTTATTCACCGTCCTGAGTACTTCGGTATTACTGAGACTGAGGAGGGAATTCCAACTGTGGGATTAGCCGAGATTATCGTCTCAAAACACCGTAATGGTGAGGTTAGGACAGAGAAGCTCCGATTCCGCCACGAACAGGCAAAATTTGTCGATTGGGACGATACAGGATTTACAACTATTACGGCAGCAGGTGGTGCCACAACTACATATAGCACAGTTGAATCTAGCTCATTTAACTCTCCAGAAGATTCGGGGTTTGACGCTATAAGTGCATCGCAGGGTAGAGTTGAAATGGCTAATAACTCCAGTAACGCCTTTGCACCACAAATCTCAGACGACGAACCCCCTTTCTAGCACCATTTTAAGACTGTAATTCGGATGAAAATATTATATATTGTCATAGTTTTATCTCTTTGGGCAACAAATTCTTGGGCACAAAGCCAAGATACTACTGCTCTTACTGAACCTTACACACCATATAACCATAGCGAGAATACAGTACTACAACGCTTCAACCCAATCTTTGGCAATGAGAAGCAGAGTAATGAAATTATCAGCTTTATTGCCTCGAATCTAGCTGTACAACTTCCCAAATCAGTAGTAGAGAAGCTCAATGGATATATGGGCTTACAGTTTGCAATAGACTCAACTGGCAACTTCGGTAAATTTGCAATAATTAAATCCTATAACACGTGGGTAGATTACGCCATAATTGATGCTATGTCGAAACTTCCTCGATGGGGTACACCCATTGTTAATAAAGAGGGAGAGGTTATAGAGAAAAATCACAGAATATTCTTCACCTTTGGCACTTACAATCAGAGTGATACATATGGCTTTCAGGGTGACGCAGTGGATAGAAATACTCAAGCTCATATCAACGAACAACGTAATGCTCTTGCAGCCGAAATTGCTCGAAAGAATAGATACTGGGACGCATTTACCAAAGATAATGCAACCTTGGAGTACGATATAAAGGATGGACTAAAGCAAGAGGCTAGCGTAATTGAACACAATCCACTCGAACCAATCAATGATGATAACTCATCGCCTACTATCTCAATCACATTCCGAGATTAGTACTGCTACGGCTTTAGGGGCAATTCTCCACACCACACTCTACTGATTTCTTTTGCCTTTGCATTTCGTGCCACCGCCTGATAATGACACTAGCCCCAAGTCGGCATCTGGCACACCGCAGCTCTTTGCAGTAGATGTCGTTTAGTTGTAATAGTGCTTGACTATCGAACGAAGAGTGTGGTTGCCACTTCTCTCCATACCATTTATTTAGTACACTATACCGCTCCGCTGGTAGCTCCTCATAGAGTCGGATCGCAGTCAAGGCGTACTCCTCCTTGCCCTCCGCACTAGAGCGTGCAAAGAGCAACGGAAGAACATAGTTGATAATTAACATCGTGACCTTCATCTCGCCTAGATGCTTCCTTCCCGTACCAATAGCTACTGATGGGGCTGCGTGGCTTTGCCAATAGTCAGGCAGCTGTACTTTGAATAACTCGCTCAACTCCGCTACGCTCTGACACCTGAATATATCATCAAATAACTCCTCACGCTCTGTGAGTATGACCATTGCACTGACCAAAGAAATAGCTGGCATAGAACTAGGTCGAACCTTGCCGTTAGACCAAGTTGAGGCAGTGGGCAATGTGCCATTTGCACGTTGATAGTCTCTGAATATATCCTGAAGATTCTTGGTGTAGGAGTCAGGATTATCGACACTCAACAAGCCAGAAAGCCCCAAAGCAATGGAAATGATATGTTCATAGTCATTACGATGTAACCCTATTGAGGCGTAGTTAAGCCTACGAGCAATAGCCTCGAATGCCTCCTTATTGCGGCTAGGTGAACCTATACACCTTAGTAAATGAATATAGTTACACTCATACCAATTACCATTAACAGACCTGAGTATAGAGAGAACCTCAGTGGTTTTGCGCTCAATTCGTTGATCGAGAAGCGCACTTAGAATACCCTCTCGCTCAACCTCGGAGATACTGTCGAAGATACTAGGGCAAATAGCAGGTAGCCGCTGGTAGAGATCCAAGATCTCTGGAGTTAGACATATCTCCAGTGTCATTACCTCTCTAGAGTTTACAAATAACTGACAGTCGTGATTGGCTACAATGTGTAATACGATGCCCTCAAATTCAGGCTCTCCCAACGTACCTTGCTCTCGCCAGTCGCTACTATTATAGTCAATTTTAGCTCCCCCCACAATAGTTGCTCCACTATCAAGATCAATGATCTCGATACCCGAAAAATCAGCAACTGAACCCTCAACAGGCATACCTCGACCAACTATCTTATAGTTACCCCTAGGATAAAAGGTCGCAAGGGCAGAGTCGAGCATACCGCTTTGCCATAACAGACACAATAATTCTGTTAGTACCATTTAGTGTAATTGCTAAATAAAATTACGCACTTCTTAACAAATATAATAGAATTTTCATTAACTTTGTCACACTTTTAACAAAAATATTTTTGATTCTAGGGTAATAACACCCCCTGAACTTTGAGCAAAATAACTAATTAAAGATAAAGATGGGAAGAGCATTTGAATTTCGCAAAGCACGTAAAATGAAGCGTTGGGGTAATATGGCACGAGTATTTACCCGCATCGGCAAAGAGATAGCAATTGCTGTTAAGAATGGAGGACCAGATGCAGCAAATAACCCACGCCTAAGGGTACTTATGCAGAATGCCAAGGCGGCTAATATGCCTAAAGACAATGTCGAAAGGGCTATTAAGCGTGCCTCTAGCAAAGAGATGGACAACTACAAAGAGATTAGCTATGAGGGGTATGGACCATATGGCATTGCTATCTTTGTTGATGCCGCAACTGATAATAATACCAGAACCGTTGCGAATGTACGCTCGTACTTTAATAAAGCAGGAGGTTCACTAGGTACACAGGGCTGTTTAGGCTTTCTATTTAGCCACCAATCGGTATTTAAGGTAGCATCTAGCTCGCTTCAGGGAATGAGCGTTGAGGACTTTGAACTGGAGCTAATTGACTTTGAGATTGAAGAGCTATTCGAGGATGAAAATGAGATAATGATATATGCTCCATTTGAATCCTACGGAAAGATTCAACACTACCTCGATGAAAAGGGTATCGAAATTATTAGTGGTGAGTTTGAACGTATCCCAACTGGTGAACTTAAAGAGCTTGACGCAGAACAGACAGCGGCAATCGAAAAACTACTTGAGAAGTTTGAGGAGGATGAAGATGTGACTAATGTATTCCACAATGCTAAACTCTTTGAGCAAGCTGAAGCGTAGTATATCATAGTATAAAATAATCAAAATAGTTAGGGGTAGCTAAAGTCACAGATTTGTGAGTTAGCTACCCTATTTTTTTGGCAGCAGCAGCGTGGGGAGTGGGGGAAATATAAAAAGAGGAGGAAAGCTAATCTAGCTCTCCTCCTCTTGCTCTTTGTAGTAAACTCTATCTGATTTATAAGAGTTTATTTACGTAGACCAAGTGCTTTAACGATAGCACGGTAACGCTCAATATCAGTGCGCTTTAGGTAGTCAAGTAGACTACGGCGCTTACCTACTAGTCTAAGAAGTGAACGTTGAGTAGCATAGTCGTGCTTGTTCGCCTTCAGGTGACCTGTTAGGTGGCTGATACGGTGGGAAAATAGAGCGATTTGGCTCTCAGGTGAACCTGTGTCCTCTTTAGACTTTCCGTAAGCAGAGAATAACTCTTGCTTCTTTTCAGCTGAATTGTAATTCATTGTAAAATTATATAAAAATAAATATTAAAACTTGTTGATTTAACTTCTGACCAAAACCTATGTTTTACTCTAGAATTAGGAACAAGTGAGCGCAAAGATAGTACTAATAATTACTTTAATCAAATTTTTTCTATAATTTTTTATACCTTTGTGCGTTATCTATGAGAAAAAACATTAATTTTACAACCATAGATTATATAAAATAATGCTAACACTAAGAAAAATAAGACTTGTTATAACCTCTATTGTAGTGATCTCTATCTCTGTGTTAACACTCCACGCTCAGAGTAATGGCGGTGAGATGAGTAAATCTGAGATGCGCAAGCAGAAAAAGGCAATAGAAAAGGCCAATAGAGAGAAAGAGGTTAACGACCTTTTGAATTCATATGAGTTTACATTTGTGGCAGAAAGTACAAATGCACCACTTCCTGTTGGAAACATAACTCTCAGCGACCAATACACTGTTAGAGTAACTAAAGATAAGATTGATTGCTACCTACCCTACTATGGCAAAAATGACCTGCCAAATATGTCGGCAAGTAATCCGTTCGACTTCTCCACAGGTCAATACACTCTACGTGTTCAGAGCAACGATGAAGACCCAAAGCTCATAGAGATTAAGGCTGAGTCACAAGAGAATAACAATCGCTATACAATGACCTTTGAGGTCTTCTCTAATGGTAGCACGTCGCTAACTATGGAGTACAACAGAGGCAGCACGCTCATTTATAGAGGATATATAACTAAAAATGAATAATAAAAAAAACAGATATGATTGACAACTTTACACAGACCATTATTGATGCAATTGAGGATAAGAAAGGTGAGGATATAGTCGTACTAGATCTACGTGAGATAGATGGCGCAATCTGTGACTACTTTGTAATAGCTACTGGCCACTCAACTGTTCAAGTTGCGGCTATTGCCGATGGAGTCGAAGATACTATGTTCGAGAGGTTGAAGGAAAAGGTTATACGTATAGACGGACTTCGAGGAGCACAGTGGGTTGCTATGGACTATGGTAACGTTATGGTACACATCTTCTTAGAGGAGGTTCGTGATTTCTACAAACTCGAAGAGCTTTGGGCTGACGCAAAGAGATCTTAACGCATTTTTGTTAATCTTTGACAAGAACTTTAAATGCTCAAGAGCGTTATTTAAACAAATTATTTATAGAGTAAACAGTAACTGGCTAATACTTCTTCTTTTCTTGTAAGTTAAGAATGGGTGGGTATAAGTTAGAAATTTTTTGATATTATATGGCACAAAATAAACCAGTTGGGCAAGGTAAGCCTAAGGTAAATATGTTTTGGATATGGGCTATCTTCCTTGTGGGGATACTAATGTTTAACTTTATCGGAGGCGATGGAGGTCAACAAAAGGAGATTACCTCTAAATATCTATTCGAGACACTCATTCCACGTGGAGAACTCGATAAAGTATTAGTTATTAATCGTAGCCAAGTAGAGATTACTCTAACGGCTAATGCAGTGGAGAAGTACAAGCAGATTGCGGAGTATAAGAATATCTCAGCAACTGGCCCTCAAATGCACTTTAATATTGGTGACCTTTCTCTATTCGAGGAGAAGTATGAGAAGTTTGAGGCTGAGAATCCTGCTATTCCACCACTAACATTTGAGACTCGTGATGGTGGTTTTTGGGAGATGTTCTTCACGGCACTTCCATTGATTATTATGGGACTATTCCTATTCTTTATCTTTAGGCGTGCAAGTGGTGGTTCGAGCGGAGGCTCAGGCGGTGGCAGCAATATGTTTAATGTAGGCAAGAGTAAGGCAAAGCTATTTGATAAGGATAAGGATCAGAAAGTTACCTTTAAGGATGTTGCGGGACTTGCCGAGGCTAAGGTAGAGGTTATGGAGGTCGTAGACTTCCTTAAGAAACCTAACAAATATAAGGAACTGGGGGGTAAGATACCTAAGGGTGCGCTACTTGTAGGCCCTCCGGGTACGGGTAAGACACTACTTGCAAAGGCTGTTGCTGGTGAGGCAGGTGTTCCGTTTTTCTCGATGAGTGGATCTGACTTTGTGGAGATGTTCGTAGGGGTTGGTGCCTCAAGGGTGCGTGATCTCTTTGCAACGGCTAAGGCTAAAGCTCCCTGTATTGTCTTTATTGACGAGATTGATGCCATTGGTAGGGCACGTGGAAAGAACTCTGGATTCTCAGGTAATGACGAACGTGAAAACACATTAAATCAACTACTCACTGAGATGGATGGCTTTGGTACTAACGCAGGGGTGATTATCCTAGCGGCTACCAATAGAGCTGATATACTAGATAAGGCACTGCTTCGTGCAGGACGTTTCGATAGACAGATCCACGTTGACCTTCCTGAGAAGGGTGAGCGTAAGGAGATATTTGATGTCTACTTAAAGAAATTAAAGCTAGATCCTGCGCTCGACACTGAGTTTTTGGCACAACAAACTCCCGGATTCTCGGGTGCCGATATTGCAAATACTTGCAATGAGGCAGCTCTGATTGCAGCTCGTGCCGAGAAAAATTTTATTGAGAAACAGGATTTTCTCGATGCAGTTGATAGAATAGTGGGTGGCCTTGAGCGTAAGAGCAAGGTGCTTAAGAGTAGCGAAAAGCGAACTATTGCGTTCCACGAGGCTGGACACGCTACGGTGAGTTGGTTCCTAGAGCACGCAAACCCTCTTCTAAAAGTTACTATTATTCCTCGTGGTAGGGCACTTGGTGCTGCGTGGTATATTCCTGAGGAGCGTCAAATTACGACAAAAGAACAGATGATGCACGAGATGGCATCACTACTTGGAGGAAGGGCGAGCGAGGAGATAAACTTTGGACAGATAAGTTCTGGCGCACTCAACGACCTTGAGCGTACTACCAAACTAGCATATGCAATGGTGGCATACTATGGTATGAGCGAGAAGATCGGTAATCGTAGCTACTACGACTCTAGTGCCTCGGATATGACCTTCTCTAAGCCATACAGTGAGGAGATGGCAGAGATCATAGATAGCGAGGTTAAGTTACTCATAGATGAGAGCTATGCTACTGCTACTAAGATCTTGAGAGATAATGCAGAAGGGCTACAAAAGGTTGCTCAGCTACTACTCGACAAAGAGGTTATATTCGCCGAGGATCTAGAGGTTATCTATGGCCCAAAGGTGACAACTCCAGAGGAAGAGCTTAAAATGGAGATAAACAACGAGGATAAAGTTGAGGAAGTAGAGCAAAAGGAGGTGGAGTAGTGGAGACATTTTTAGTTGCAGTTGGTGCAGTAGCACTACTCATTATCGGGCTATCTATTACCCTAATACGCAAGGGGCATCACATCGAAGGTGATGTTGGTGATAATAGAAATATGCAGGCACTAGGGCTTAAGTGTACCATCGAGGAGATGGGTGGCGGCGAGAAGTGCCCATCGAGTGATGGAGGTTGCTGTGCTCACTGCGAGATAGATTGTAAGTAATGGGAGGCAGGGAAATCCTCCACCACAACTAGTAAAGAGAGAATATGGAGTTAAAACGCCCATTACTATCACTAAGTAATCAAGAGCTTACGGATATAGTAATTGAACTAGGTATGCGCCGATTTGTCGGAGCGCAACTAGCTGATTGGATATACAAAAAGGGAGCGGCTAGCTTCGATGATCTAAAGAACATATCGAAGCAGAGTATCGAGAGGCTCTCCGAAGGGTTTACTATTGGTAGGAAATCATATTTGGAGTCTGTGACCTCTGTTGATGGTACCAGAAAATATCTATTCGAGACAACTGGAGGTAATAGAGTTGAGAGTGTGTACATCCCCTCTGAGGGATCAAAGACGCTGTGCATTTCATCTCAGGCTGGGTGTCGAATGGGGTGTAGGTTCTGTATGACTGCTCGACTAGGTTTTCAGGAGAATCTATCGGCTGCTGAAATTATTAACCAAGTCCTATCGGTTGATGAGAGTTCTGAGCTTACTAATATTGTATTTATGGGGATGGGCGAACCTATGGACAATATTGACGAGGTACTACGTGCCTGCGAGGCTCTAACGGCACCGTGGGGGTTAGCGTGGTCGCCTACTCGAATAACGGTCTCGACAATAGGGGTACTAGATGGGCTTCGCCGACTACTAGATGAATCAAAAGTACATATTGCAATAAGCCTACATACTCCTTTTACCGAGGAGAGATTGCAATTAATGCCCTCTGAGAAACGAAATCCAATTGAACTTACCCTAAAGCTACTAGCGGGCTATGACTTCACTCATCAACGTAGAGTAAGTTTCGAGTATATACTATTTGAGGGTATCAATGACACTGAACGCCATATCGCCGAACTAGTAAGAGTTCTAAAGCCGATAAAGGGATGTAGGGTTAATCTTATTCGTTTCCATCAAATACCGAACAGCACACTAAAGGGCACGAGTGAGGCTCGTATCAAAGAATTTAATAGTGCACTAAATGCGGCTGGTATTCGGACTACTACTCGCAGCTCCAGAGGCGAGGATATTCTGGCTGCTTGTGGAATGTTGGCAGCTAAAAGGATTCAGTAAGAAAAATTCACTGACTACTCATTAATCTGAAAGTTATGATCCCGTAGTCGCTCGCCATAGTTCTGGATTATCGCCTTTAATCTACTGAGTGAATCGCTTGGCATTAGGCGTAACTCCTCAAGGGTGTAGCGTTTAGAGCTATGCGGTGTTGAAAGCTCGTAATAGCCACCGCCAGAGGCTATCGCCATAGGCTCATAATCTGCATCAAAGATATTGCCTCCAAAGCTAAAGATTGGGCGATCGTGCCCAAATAGATGCATCATTGATGGGAATATGTCGATATGTGATGTCGGCATACTATTAAACCCCTTCAGAGAACCATCAGGAGTAAATATAGTGTAGATAATATGTGAATTTTCCTTTGGGTCATTTGCATTTTTACTGTATCTCTCTGAACTTGGATGGTCGGCAACCAGTATAAACAGTGTGTTACTGTACCAATCCTTGTTAGAGGATACCTCAAAAAAGTTTTTCAGCGCAAGATCTGTATATGCCACCGCCTTATGAACAGCTGTATGTCCGTCAGGGAGGCTATCTTCATACTCACTTGGCACAACGAATGGATGGTGTGAGGTTAGCGTAAATAGCGTACTAAAGAATGGTTGAGGGGTATTAGAAAGCTCTTCGCTGAAGTACTCAAGAAATGGTAAATCCCAAATTCCCCAATAGCCATCAAACTCCTCTTCTCCATACTTATCGGCGTAGTCTTCCATAGCATAGAAGTGCCTTACACCAGCTAACCGTGCCGAGGCATCATACCCCATCGAACCGCTTGGGCTACCATTATAAAACGAAGTATTATAACCACGCTCAGAGAGCACATCACCTAGACCCTCAGACTCGCTAAGAGCCGCTGGTGTAATAGAGAATGAAATATCTAACGAGGGTATAGAGCTAAGGATTGCTGGAAGTGCATCAATCGACTTAAAACCATTGGAGTGTGCACCGGTGAAGGTATATCCTTGGTTCATTAACGAATCGAGGAATGGTGTAATGGTCTGTTGATTATCGTAGAGGTGCGGGTATAGGAGTTTGGAGTGCTCGGCAGAGAAGCTCTCAAGTACTATTATCACTAAGTTTTTACCTTTTTGACTTCCATAGAGTGAATCGACAGTAGGTCTCACCTCTGCTGTGAAGTACTGCTTTAGCTCTTCCTGACTATAAAAGTTTACTATCGGGGTTTCCTTTTCACCTAGGGTACGTAACACACAAAATGGATTTGAGATAATAGCTGCTGCTTTTAGTGGGCTTTGAGCGTATGCTGCGGCATTGCTAAGAGTTATCGGGCGTGTATCCCTACCAAAGCCCCCACGCATAGCAAATACCATCATAGCTACACTAACTATGGGAAGTATAGAGAATATGATATAGTAGTACTTACCTGCCCTAAACTCTATCTTCTTTAGTCTAGTGACTAGATAGAACTTTATCGAACCTATAATCAATACAATTGTAGAGAGTGCAATTTGCCAATTTTCGAGTGTTGACTTTAAGAATATCGTAAAGTTGTTATTATTCTGGGCGAAGTGGAGTTCATCTGCTGTAAATCGTTTTCTAGCAAAGTGAAAGTAGATGGTATCACCCATATTCAATATAACTACCAGCAGGATACCAGCTCCAAATAGTGCTAATAGCGAGTATCTATACCACTTTGAGTTGAATCCCTGTGGGCTAAGTGGTAATAGGCTCATAAATGCGAATATACCAAAGGTGTATCCTACATTAGCTGTATCAAATCGTAGTGCGCCCGCAATGAAATCCCAGTACTCTGAACTTTCAAAGGCACCCAGAGCCTCGTAGTTATACATAATAAAGATTAACCTGCACACCCATAAAAGAACATAAACAAAGAGTATCTGTATGGCTAATGTAGATAAACGTCGCAAAAATATCATCGTTGTGGTCATTATATTTTGATCTTTTTATTGAGTAATGTAGCAAAGTTAATACAAATATATGTATTGGTGGCTTTGATGGATATAAAAAGACAAAAAAACACTATCTTTGTGTGATTATTTACGAATATAACAGCAATTAATATGGTTCAGAAGGTAAGGGCAAAGAAGGAGCTAGGTCAGCACTTTTTGTGCGATCAACAGATTGCACGAGATATAGTTGATGCCCTCTCGGAGGGTTGTGCCCCTAAAGTAGTAGAGGTAGGACCCGGGATGGGAGTACTAACCCAATTCCTTATCCAAAGAAAAGATTTTGACTTCTCGGTCATCGAGCTTGACTCACAAAGCGTAGAGTACCTTAATGTTAACTACACCGAGGCATTAGCAGGCAAAATTACCGAGGGCGACTTTCTCAAGATGCCATTTGAGAGCACAACTGCCGTTATAGGTAACTTCCCGTATAATATTTCGACTCAGATATTTTTTCATATCCTCGAAAATAGAGATATGGTTCCTGAGGTTGTGGGGATGTTACAGAAGGAGGTGGCTGTCCGCCTTGCAGCTCCAGTGGGTGCACGTGAGGGTGGGGTGCTCAGTGTATTGCTACACGCATTCTACGATGTTGAGTACCTCTTTGAGGTGGGAGCGGAGAAGTTCTCGCCGCCACCAAAGGTACAGAGTGCAGTGATTAGGTGTACTAGAAACTCTACCATTGATCTTGGGTGTGATGAGGTTCTATTCAAACGAGTGGTCAAAGGAGCATTCTCTCAACGACGAAAGATGCTAAAAAATGCACTCTACTCATCATTCCAAAGGCTATCTGAACAGAAAATACAACACCCTTTCTTCTCTCGTAGAGCTGAAAACTTAACGCTCGAAGAATTTATTGAATTAACAAACTTTATTGAACAAAATATATGAACCTACTAGCAATAACTTGGGATTTCAACCCAATACTACTTACCATCGGCAGTTACGATGTGGCGTACTATGGACTCACTTGGTTACTCGCATTTTTTGTTGGTGAGCGAATCTTTGGACGAGTGGTCAAGCGTGAGGGACTAAACCCCGAACTCACTACATCGGCACTATTCTATATGCTTATTGCCACAATGGTTGGAGCACGCCTCGGGCACTGTCTATTCTATGACTTTTCGTTCTACTTCCTCGACCCATTCCAAAGCACTTTTCCGTACATTAAAGTACTAGATCTACGAGCTGGTGGGTTAGCCTCACACGGTGCCGCTCTAGGGCTTATTGTCGGCATTATAATGTGGAGCAGGAAGTGGAAGGTTCCCTCAATTTGGATGTTCGATAGAATTGGACTAGTGGTGACAATTGGTGGCGCACTCATACGACTTGGCAATCTCTTTAACTCCGAGATATACGGAACGGAGACCTCTATGCCGTGGGGCTTTATCTTCGTCAATAGGGGCGAAACTCTCCCTATGCACCCCACACAACTATATGAGGCTATTGCCTACTTATTATCATTTGCTATACTTATGCACCTATATTATCGTACAAAGTTGAGCGATAGACGAGGGGTATTATTTGCACTATTTCTAATCCTATTGTTTGGTGCTAGGCTTATTATCGAGAGTGTAAAGAATGTACAGGAGGCGTGGGAACTAAACCTTGTAGAGTCATTCGGGCTTAATATGGGACAGGTACTAAGCATTCCATTTATTATTGGGGGTATTATAATACTAATTATTGCGCTTAGAAGAGCTCCTCAACCATACGTGAATATGCCTAAACCTAAAAAAAATCCAAAGAAGAGGTAGATCCCATTTACTATGAATAGCATTATACCGTATATAATCGAGAGGCAGTTACTACATAATAGAGCTGTTGAGCTTCCTGAGATTGGAACGCTATTTTTGCAGAGAGAGTCAGCTTCCTTTGTCGAGGGTAGAGACGATTTGCTATACCCACCCTACGATACACTGTGTCTTGCCGAGTCTCTAATTGGCGGGCTGGATATAGTGGAACTCACCTCTCAATATCTAAAACAGAATTCAAATATCGGCAACTACTTCGATGAAGAGCAATTCTATCTCAATGCAGTGGATCTATACAATGAGTGGCGTGAGAATAATATAACTCAGAGCTGCATTACAGTGGATGGAGTATGTAGAGTAGAGCTGACCAACAGAGGTTCTATATTGACTATTGCTGATACATTTCAGTCACTGTTAATGCCGTATGGTGATAGTTATATCAATATTGGCAGTGACAGGCACAGTGCAGTAGCTACACAAACCAACGACGAACACAGTGCGCTACACATTGAGGCACTAGAACAAAGAATTAAAGAGCTTGAGCAAGAGCTATCGGCTGCCAAACAACAGATACAGCTAAAGAGGAGCGAACAACCGTTAGTGCCTCGCCGTAGACTTCGCATATCTCGTGTTCCATTGCTGTTAACAATTACAATAGTATTAATACTAATAGCTGCCACTATTTACTTTACTGTGCAATATCTCAAGGTCTATAACCCTACAATATGAGACTGTTGCAAGGCGGCGATATTTTAAAGATAACTCTAATGACTCTTCAGTCATCCACCTATCAACGCTCTTCATAGCGGAGCAAAACATAAGTTTTGCAATGGTCTCAATATAGCATCAGTTAGGCGGAAATACAAAGTAAGAGACCCTTGAAAACACAAGTTTTCAAGGGTCTCTTACTTAGAAAATTTCGTACTTCAAGTTACTCGAAGCACCGTAAAATTAAAATGCCTTTGCAATGCCAATAAAGTCACCTGCCACAAGCGATGCTCCACCGATTAGACCACCATCAACATCCTCCTTAGAGAATATCTCCTCAGCGTTTGAAGGCTTACAGCTACCTCCATAAAGGATTGGAGTCTTCTCTGCCGCAGCACCAAACTTCTCAGCTAGTACCGAACGGATGAACTTGTGGATATCTTGTGCTTGCTCCGCTGTTGCAGTCTTACCTGTACCGATAGCCCAAACTGGTTCGTAAGCGATAACTAGGCTTTCGAACTGCTCAGGGGTAAGTGAGAATACCACCTCTTCGATTTGAGCACGGCATACAGCCTCTTGTTGATTAGCCTCTCTCTCCTCTAACTTCTCGCCGATACAGTAGATAGGAGCCATACCGTTAGCATAGGTAAGAGCTAACTTCTTAACTAGTTTTTCGCTAGTCTCACCATAGTACTCTCTACGCTCTGAGTGGCCAAGGATTACGTACTTAACTCCTAGTGAACTTAGCATCTCTGCTGAAACCTCACCAGTGTATGCACCGCTAGCCTCGTCAGCACAATTCTGAGCCGCAAGAGCGATACCAGTACCTTTTGCCGCCTCGGCAACACAGCAGATATGTGTAAATGGTACACCCACGATTAGTTCAACCTCCGCCTTAGCCTCACCCTTAAGTGCTGCTACGCCATTTAATAGTTCCACGCCTTGAGCTGGTGTGGTATTCATCTTCCAGTTACCTGCAACGATTTGTCTTCTCATAGTCTTTAATTGTTTATTATTTTGTAATTGTGTATCCTGAATTAGTATTTTGTAGCATAAATGACCAGTAGTCAGCATATGACTCTATAACCTTGCTAATAGGCTTACCTGCACCGTGACCAGCATCTGCATCGATGCGGATAAGAGTTGGTTTGTCGCATCCTTGGGCTGCTTGGAGAGTTGCGGCAAACTTAAAGCTATGTGCTGGGACAACACGGTCATCGTGGTCAGCAGTCATAACCATAGTTGCTGGGTAGCAGGTGCCCTTGTGGATGTTGTGTAGTGGTGAGTACTTGATTAGGTAGTCGAACTCTTCCTTTACATCAGCCGAACCATACTCTACTACCCAACCCCAACCGATAGTAAATTTGTGGTAGCGTAGCATATCCAATACCCCCACCTGAGGGAATGCAACTGAGAATAGCTCTGGGCGTTGAGTCATACAAGCCCCAACGAGTAGACCTCCATTTGAACCACCCGAGATAGCTAACTTCTCGGTCGAGGTGTACTTCTCCTCGATTAGGTACTCTGCCGCAGCAATAAAGTCGTCAAATACGTTCTGCTTATTCTCAAGCATACCGCCCTTGTGCCACTTCTCGCCATACTCTCCACCACCTCTAAGGTTTGCTAGTGCATAGATACCACCCTGCTCTAGTAGTAGGATATTCGATGCCGAGAATGAAGGTGTAAGCGATATATTGAATCCGCCATAAGCGTATAGTAGTGTAGGTGCATTACCGTTGCGCTCTAGTCCCTTCTTATACACTAGGAACATTGGTACTTTAGTGCCATCCTTGCTAGGGTAGAATACCTGCTCAACGGTGTACTTTGTTACGTCGAAGTTAACCTCAGTTTGGCGGTATAGTGTACTCTGACCGCTACTTAGGTCATACTGGTAGTAGGTTGGAGGTACGTTAAACGAGCTGAAGCTATAAAATACAGTTTTATCCTCTTTCTCGCCCGAGAATCCACCAGCTGTTCCAATACCGGGAAGTTCAATATCACGTACCTTCTCGCCCATTAGGCTATACTGCGATACTCTAGTTGAGGCATCCTTAAGGTGACCAATCATTAGGTACTCACCAGCAGTTGTAGCCCACATAAGTAGGTCATCGCTCTGAGGTATTACCTCCTTGTGTAACTCTGGTTTATTTAGATTAACAGCAATTAGCTTGTAGTTCTCAGCGTCTTGGTTAGTTTGGATATAGGCTACATCGTTGATAACATCTACCACAGAGTAGTCATACTTAAAGCCCTCGAATAGAACTTTGAATGGCGCACTGCTACCAACCTCCTTGTATAGGAGTTCAGTACCGTGAGTACCCTCCGAAGCTGAGACATATAACCACTTGTTATCATCGCTCACACCACCAGTGAAGTAGCGAAGTGGATGCTCCTTATCCTCGTAGATTAGCTTATCCTCGCTCTGAGTTGTGCCAATCTTGTGGAAGTAGACCTTTTGGTACTCATTCTTTGCACTTAGTGCCGAGCCAGTTGGTTCGTCATAGCGGCTATAATAGAAGCCATCTTTGCCCCACGCTGCTCCGCTGAACTTAACCCACTCCACTAGATCAGGCAGTAGTCTCTTACTCTCTACCTCTATAACTTGGATCTGAACCCAATCCGAACCAGAAGCTGAGGTTGTGTAAGCCATATACTTATCGTCCTGTGAGAAACTAATGCTACCCAGGGCAATAGTACCATCTTTGCTAAGTGTGTTAGGGTCAAGGAATACCTCAGGTGTACCATCTAATCCCTTCTGGATATATAGTACACTCTGGTTTTGAAGTCCATCGTTACGGAAGAAGAAGTAGTTCTCTCCCTGACGGAATGGTGCACCCTCCTTCGGGTAGTTAAATAGCTCGGTTAGGCGATTTTCAATATCCTTTCTAAATGGGATTTGATCTAGGTAGCTATTGGTTACTTTGTTTTGCTCGGCAACCCACTTTGCGGTCTCCTCGCTGCGATCGTCTTCGAGCCAGCGGAATGGGTCAGCAATCATAGTTCCGTGGTAGTCCTCCATCACAGTAGAGTCGTAGCGAGTGGTAGGATACTGACCAACTGTCGGTTTAGGGGTGTTGTCCCCACCATACGCAAAAAGTAGGGTGGTCATAGGTAAAAGTAGTAATTTTTTCATTATATTTGTATTAAAGGGTGAAGGTTAGTTAATCACTAAAAAATTAAATATTATGGAAATTATCGTAATTAAGCGTTACAATTCTCAAATCAGAGCGCAAATTGCCGCTTCTTATCTTCGAGATAATGATATTGAGTGTGAAGTCAATGGTGAAAATCTTGTCTATGCAACACCTTTAGTGGCTGGTCAAGTTACAGTTTCTGTTCGTCAGAGTGATGTTGACCGTGCAAAAGAACTGCTACGTGAGCCTGAATTTGCAGATGACAGCAATGATGCAGAGTAGAGATTAAAGAAGGGGCGTTTTATCTAGCAACCTATTGCACAAGATAACGCCCCTGTCTTATTCCCTAAAACTATACAGTCATAATATCCTTCTCCTTAGCAGCAATAAGCTCGTCAATCTTCTTTGAGATAGTGTCAACCATCTTTTGAGCTTCATTTTCGCCATCTTTGGCTACATCCTCAGGAAGTCCTTCAGCTTTGATAGCCTTTTTAATAGCATCAATAGCCTCACGACGAACATTGCGAAGTTGAATACGTGCGCTCTCAGCCTCTGCTTTAATCTGCTTAACTAGCTCTTTACGACGCTCTTCGGTAAGCGGAGGAACATTAAGACGAATCTGCTCGCCATTATTCGACGGTGCCATACCTAGGTTTGCATTTACAATAGCCTTCTCAATTGCCGCCATAACATTCTTATCCCACGGCTGAATAAGGATAGTCTTAGCATCTGGCACTGTAACACTTGCTACACCACTAAGTGGCATAGTCTGACCATAACTGTCCACCATAACGTTGTTTAGCATCGAGGTAGATGCCTTGCCAGCTCTAATATTCGACATTGCTAGTTCAAAGTGATCCATTGCCTTTTGCATCTTAGGTGCAGCGGCATCTAAAATTTCTCTTTTTGTTCCCATTTTTCTGTATTATTATTTTTATTGAAATTCAAATTAACTATTTAACTACTGTTCCGATATCCTCTCCCTCTATTACTCGCTTTAGGTTACCCTCAGTATCCATATCAAATACCATAATCGGTAGTTCGTTCTCCATACACATTGTAAAGGCTGTTAAGTCCATCACCTTGAGTCGTTTCTCTATCACCTCGCCAAATGAGATTGTGTTGAACTTGGTAGCCGAAGGGTCCTTTTCGGGGTCAGCGGTGTAAATACCGTCAACTCTAGTACCCTTAAGTAATACATCTGCCTCAATCTCCACTCCACGCAATGCCGAGGCTGTATCGGTGGTAAAGAAAGGGTTGCCCGTACCCCCTGCAATGATTACCACTTCGCCCTTGCCAAAGCACTCCAAAGCTTTCGACTTGCTGTATATCTCGCCCACTGGAGCCATATTGATCGAAGTAAGCACCCTTGATGGGCACCCCACGCTCTCAAGCGCAGCGCATAGCCCCACGGAATTAATCACCGTTGCTAGCATCCCCATCTGATCACCCTTAACCCTATCAACTCCTTTGCCTACGCCGCTCAGTCCTCTAAAGATATTGCCGCCGCCTATAACAATTCCTATCTCAACATTACCGCTAGCTGCCACCTCGGCAATTTGGCGAGCGTAACTCGCAAACTTTTCTGCACTAATGCCATTGCCACTACCCGACCCCAGAGACTCGCCACTGAGCTTTAGTAATACTCTTTTAAATTTCATTCTAGTTAATTTGTATTATTTAATTGTCACTTAAATGTAAATTATAGAGGGTTATAGACCAGTAATTTATCTATTTTTACCCTAACTATGTTAAATTAGAGTGCTAAGATACAATATTTTTTCAACACTTTGTGTATCTTTGCGTCTGTAAACTATGAAAAATTTAGAGCAGAGTAAATATCTAAGCCGAGTAAATAGCGTTAAGGAGCTACGAGAACTAACTCTCGACGAGCTTCCGCTCTATTGTGCCGAACTTCGAGAGTTTATCATCGAGAGCGTAGCCGAGAATCCCGGGCATCTAGGCTCATCACTTGGTGCACTTGAGCTAGCTGTTGCACTGCACTATGTATATGATACCCCAAACGATAGAGTTGTCTGGGATGTAGGTCATCAAGCCTACGCACACAAAATTATTACGGGGCGTAGAGATAGGTTCAATAGCAATAGAAAGTACGGGGGGATTAGTGGTTTTCCTAAGAGGAGCGAGAGTGAGTTTGACCACTTTGGTGGCGGACACGCATCTGTCTCTATAAGCGCAGCAGTGGGTATCGCAGCTGCCTCAAAACTAAAGAACGAGGAGCGTCAGGTAATCGCAGTTATTGGCGATGGTGCACTTACTGGAGGGCTTGCATTTGAGGGTCTAAATAGCGCAAAGGAGCACGATATGCTTGTGATACTCAACGATAATAACATATCTATTGATCCAAATGTGGGTGCGCTTAGTAACTACTTGACTAAGTTGACAATGTCCAAGAACTATAACCGCTTGAAGGAACGCTTGTGGAGATTCTTTGGATTTTGGCCAGCACTCAGAAATTTCTTGCGTAAGATTGGCGGAGGTGCAAAGTCATTCTTCTTTAAGCGTAGTAACCTATTCGAGGCTTTAGGATTCAGATATTTTGGTCCTGTGGAGGGCAATGACGTTAAAAACCTAGTGTATAGATTACGTGATCTAAAGCGAATAAAGGGAGCAAAGCTGCTTCATATCATTACCACTAAGGGTAAGGGTTATAAGGTGGCGGAGCAGGATCAAACTAAGTGGCACGCACCGGGTAAGTTCAATCCGCTTACTGGCGAGAAGGAACCTACATCGGATTCGTTGCGCTACCAAGAGATCTTCGGGCATACCTTAAAGCAATTGATGGATAGTAACGAGAAGATCGTTGGGATTACCCCTGCTATGCCTACGGGTTGTTCGATGAATATTGTAATTGAGAGTTATCCTAACAGAGCATTTGATGTTGGCATCGCCGAGGGGCACGCCATTACATTCTCAGGGGGACTTGCCACAGAGGGGATGATGCCTTTCTGTAATATTTACTCATCTTTTGCACAGCGTTCGGTGGATAATATCGTTCACGACATTATATTACAGAGTGTCGACGTGGTGCTTTGTCTTGACAGGGCAGGGCTTGTGGGGGAGGATGGAGCTACTCATCACGGACTATATGATATACCGATGCTGAGGTCGATTCCTAATGTTATTATCTCGGCTCCAAGTTCAGCCGAGGAGCTACGTAATTTAATGTTTACTGCCTCGAAGGGAGGTTATGGCGGATGCTTTGTGATTCGCTATCCGAGGGGAGGAAACTTTAATAATGAAGTACTACTCAAGAGTCTCGAAGTGGTAGAGATTGGCAAGGGTCGAGTTCTAAGAGAGGGACAAGGTATTGCTTTAGTTTCACTGGGAGCCACACTTGAGATTACCGCAGAGGCGGCAGAGAGATTGGACGCAACACACATTGATATGCGATTTGTAAAACCTCTCGATCAAGAGCTATTACGATCACTTGCGGCTAATCATAATAGGGTTGTGGTGGTAGAGGATGGTGCAGTGATGGGTGGTGCAGGTTCGGCTATAAGAGAATTCTTTAGTGAGAATATGATAGATATTAAGGTGCTCAATGTGGGCATTGAGGATAGGATAATAGAGCAAGGGACACTCTCTGAGCTATATTGCGAAGTGGGACTTACCACAGAAAATATAGTTAGAGTAGCGAACCTAGGTAATAAGAGTATTATTTAGAACGTTATGGTCTTGATGGTATTATGTACAAAAAATATTTTTAAAGTCTTTTCACTACTAATGTTAGTGGGGTTATTCTCGTGTAATAACTTTAGCCTGTATAATGAGGATACTAGTGTAGTGGTCGCAAGGGTCGGTGAGGTAGAGCTTACCGAGGATATGCTCTTGGAGTTATATGGAGAGCTGACATCTGCTAATGATAGTAGCTCAACGAGGGATTATGCTATTAATGATTGGGTGGTAATGGAACTCAAGACACAGAGTGCGGAGCAAGAGCTGGTGAGCGGAGGGCTTGATAAACAAAAAATCGAGAGGATGGTCGAGGAGTATCGCAAAGCTCTGTTAATCCATTCACTGGAGACAAAATACCTGCTCGAACACCTTGACACCACCTTCACCGACAAACAAATAAAGGACTATTATAACGAAAATCCGAGTGCTTTCCGTTTGGCTGGTCCTTTAGTGCGGGCAATAGTAGTGCGATTACCAGAGGGTTTAAGGCAGAGTAAAAGCCTCAGAGAGATGTTTCTTAAAGGTGGAGATGAGGAGCTATCAGAGTTTATTAACATTTGTGCAAAGAATGGATATAAGGTCGAGGATCTACGAGGTAGCTGGGTTGAATTTAGCACAGTGTTAGGGCACATACCTTTTCGTCGAACAAATTTTGATGAATTTCTAAAGAAAAATCGCACTTATGAAGTGACTGACGAGGAGTATAAATACTTGTTAAGAATTATAGAATACCTGCCAACTGGGGCGCAGTCGCCACTTGAACGTGAACAGGAGACGATAAAAAGAATCCTAAAAAATAGACGTAGAGCCGACGCAGTAGACCAACTCAATAGTACACTGCTGGAGAGTGCCAAAGAATCAGAACAAGTTGTTATAGAATAGAAATTTTAATATTATTTGAGTAGGTAGTAATCCTATGTAATTACTTATCTCTCAATAAAAAACAGTTAAGATACAGTATGAAATTATCATCTCGTAGCCTAGTGCTTGGGGCACTAATGGTGGGAAGTATAGTGGCAGTAAATGCTCAAGTAGACAATAACGAAGGATCTATACTCACTAAGCTAAACGATTCACAGCCTGTGAGCGTACTTGCCGACGAAGTTATAGCGATTGTGGGTAACTCGGCTATACTCTACTCTGATATGGAGCATACCGCAAAATTTATCGAGAATCAACGTAAGTCACAAGGATCTCTAGCAACTCAAACCCCTAAGGAGGAGGCTCTTGGGATACTACTTGCAGAGAAGTTAATGTCCACTTGCGCTGTTTTGGACTCCCTGGATAAGGATCTGCCATCTCTGGACAATCAGATCGAGGAAGAGATAACGGCTATGATAAGCGAGGCTGGTGGTATCAAGCAATTAGAGGAAAAGATGGGTAAGCCTATCTATCAAATTAGAGCCGACTTACTATTGACCAGCAAGCAACAACAACTTGCAATGGTAATGCAGCAGAATATCGCTATGAATACAAAGGTAGATTACGCCGATATAGCGGAATATACCGACACGATTCCAGAATCTGCTATGGAGAGGATTGCAAAGCAGTATTCATACTCTCAGATAGTTAAATCACC
Organism: uncultured Rikenellaceae bacterium; assembly: GCA_964371395.1. Taxonomy (GTDB): domain Bacteria; phylum Bacteroidota; class Bacteroidia; order Bacteroidales; family Rikenellaceae; genus Mucinivorans. Next base: position 42,053 of record CAYJLU010000003.1, read on the forward strand.
GCCGCAAACCGACGAACGTAAGTATGCGGTGCGAGAGCGTCTCTTAGAATTTAGAAAGCGTATATTAGCGGACGAGGTATCGCTGGGTGTACTTGCTCGACTATACTCTATGGACTTAGGCTCGGCGCAGAACCGTGGAGAGATGGGACCAATGCTTGTAAGACAATTTACGGGTCCATTTGCCGAAACTGTACTGACGATGAAGCCCGGTGAGATTAGTGAAATTGTGGAGACTGAGTTTGGATTCCACCTTATCGAACTAATATCACTTACCGATGATATAGATCCAAAGGCGCATATTAGACATATACTACTAAAACCAGAATTCACCGTGACTGAGAACAAAGATGTTCAAAGGCAACTCGATAGCCTTGTCAACGAAATTAATGCTGGTAACTTAACCTTTGAGGAGGTAGCCTATGACTTCTCGGATGATCTGGAGACTAAGCAAAATGGAGGTAAGGCGTTTAATATGAATCGTTACTACCAAAATAACTTCAACGTTAAATTTGCATCAACACTATTCTACGAAGAGGAACTAATGGCTGATGCACGCTACCTCACTTCGTTGGATGAGGGGGAGATATCTCGACCTTTCGAGACTATGAATTCAAAGGGAGATATTGTCATCAAGGTGGTTCGTCTAGATAAGATACTACCTGCACACCGTGCTAATATTGTTGAGGATTACGATAAATTAGCAGCGGATGTATTGAAGATTAAACAAAGACGTGAGATCGATCAATGGATAGAGAAGAGCATCAAGAGGGTGTATGTGGAGTTAAGCCCTGAGTACTGGGATTATGACCTAGGCACAGATGAGTGGGTTAATGGAGCAAAGCGTTCGATAGAGAATCGTAACCTTGATATAGTACTTCCGAGTTATGAGGATATTGAAAGAGCGGTACTTGAGCGTGCTAGTCGCATAGCAAATCAAAGTAGGGACTCGGTAGAGCCTACTGGCGAGAAAAAGAATAACGGCGAGGTTGTTTTAGATGATATAGAGGTTCAGGAGCGCAAAGAGGCTGAAAAAGAAGCGCAGAAGCGTAGAGGACAAGGTAGCAGGGGTACTCAAGGGTACGGCAGTGGAGGTTACAGATATTAAAAGGCAGAGGGTCAATGAAAGGTTGTATGCAGCGTAGAGTAAATAGACGAGTAATGGCGATATGGGTAGTGTTAATCGGCTACCTAACATTTGCTGTTGCCCAAAGTGCTACATCCTCTCGTAGTCTTGAGGCGGAGGAGAGTTCCGTACAGAACCCTCCTGCAACCCAAAGCACACCACCAGATCAAGAGGAACAGAAGAGTGCGCTAGTGGACTATGATGCCGATCTGATGACCAATCGTGGTGATGGTATCACTCGACTTGTAAATAATGTTTACTTTCATCACAATGGAACGATAATTCAGTGTGACTCTGCATTCCAATACCCTGATGATCGAATGGAATTCTTCGGTGATGTTATAATCGAAAAGGATTCTGCACTGATATATGGTGACAGGGTCTACTACAACGGTAATACCAATAAGGCAGATGTCTATGCACCAATCGTAAAGATGATGCGTGGGGGTGCTACTCTATATAGCTATAACTTACAGTTTGACACTAAGACTTCAATAGGCACGTTTCACAGTGGTGGGGTGATGAAACACCAAGGAAATGATATGGAGTCGGAGCGAGGATACTTCGACGCTGAGAACAACTATGTGAAGTTTATAGAGTCGGTTGTGGTCGAAAATGACGATTATCTTATTAAAACAGATAGTCTTGGTTTTGAAATTGATAGTGAGAGGTTGGACTTCCTGACACTCTCTTATATTTGGAGTTCGGAGGGTGCATTTCTGATGGCAAATAGCGGTAATTACTTCTCTACGACTAAGAGTTACCTATTTACCTCGGATGCTTATGTCCTAACCGAAGATAATGAGATGTGGGCGGATACTATGCGCTACTACACGGCTGTTAAACAGGCATATATGTTTAATAATGTACAGATTCTCGACACCGCAAATGCAACACTTGCATTTAGCGATTGGGCATTCTACGACGATAGTCTTGAGCGAGCTGTACTAAGTAAAATGCCGTCGATTCGAGCGTGGGAGGATCAAGACACAAGCTATATGCGTGCCGACACCATACTCCTAGAGACACTCTTCCCAATGGTTGAGGATTCGCTCTCTAGCGATAGCACCGCACAGAGCAACTTCTCTGCCTCGGACGCTGTAAATAGTGAGCGTAACTCCTCTATAACAACGCACCTTGACACGCTAAATAAAGTGGATAGTCTTTTACCGACAGAGGCACTATTGCTTGATAGCTTGATGTCGGTTAAGAACAGTGCTTTGGGTACTATGGATTATAGTGCTTCTAAGTTAGATAGCATTTTACTTGGAGGTACTGATATAGATGGTATATTGGTGGATAGTATTGATAGCGCAACGGCTCTTGACGGCACGCAT
>CAYJLU010000004.1:0-42353 GCA_964371395.1 uncultured Rikenellaceae bacterium
CCACCTATCAACGCTCTTCATAGCGGAGCAAAACATAAGTTTTGCAATGGTCTCTTAGTATAAATCAGAGAGGTGAATCTGCTATTGCAAATCCACCTCTCAAATCTATGATAGTATGTCGATAACTACTTCACAATAGTCATTTCGTCGATTAGACGCTGTGCTCCAGCGAACTTGTCTATGATAAATAGTACATAACGGATGTCCATCGAAATTGTACGTTGTACATTCGGTTCAAATGCAACGTCACCGCTCATCGCCTCCCAGTTGCCATCGAAAGCAAGACCTACAAGCTGACCCTTACCATTAAGAACAGGTGAGCCAGAGTTACCACCAGTGATGTCATTATCCGAGATAAAACAAGTAACTATATCGTCCTTACCCCAAGGGCCAAAGTCCTTAGCTTCGTATAGTTCACGAAGTTTCGCAGGTACAACAAATTCAGGGTCATTTGGATTTTCCTTATCCATCACACCACTTAGGGTTGTGTAGTAGTCGTAGCTTACTGCATCAGCTGCCTTGTATGGAAGTACGTTACCATAAGTTAGGCGGATAGTGAAGTTTGCATCCGGATACATATTTTTCTTACCTTTGTTCATCTCAAGTAGACCAGCTAGGTACTTTCTGTGACCTTCGTCGAACTTCACAGCACTCTGATCAAGAACGTCATACGCCTCGTAGATAGGAGTAAGTAGAGCCTTAGCGTTTTTATAAGTAGACTCCTCCATTAGTTCATTAAGGTCACCCTGAATAGCAGCCTCGAAACGATCTGCATCAGTATATGCCGACTTGTCGAAATCCTCCTCGAAGTTCTTGCCGAATGAGAAGTTAAGGAATGAAGGTACTTGATCCTGAGGAAGTGAGTCTGCCATAATCTTAAACATCACAAGGCTAGCCTTCTTATCCGTTGAAGCGTTATAGTCCTTGAAATAATCAGTAGCAGCACCTCTCAGGTACTCTCTCTTTTGCTCGTCAGATAACTCGTCAGCCTCAAGAATACTACGAGTAGAAAGTGCAAATCTATATGACTCTATACCCGATACAGCCTCTTGAATAACTTGCGCAACTCTATCTGCGTCCATAGCCTCATATACTGACTCCTCAATTAGAGATAGAGCATCGCCATACTTCGCCTGACGCTCAGGGCTTTGGTTTACCCACGCCATAAATCTATCTTGGTCAGCCTGTTTAGTAGCCTTAACGTCAAGACGCTTTAGTCCACGACTCATACCAATCGAGTTCTTCCAGTAGTTCGATGAGCCTGCATATTTATTTGCATACTTAATGCGTACTGCATCTGAGTCCATCATATCTGCCCACCATATCTTCTGCTTCTCACCACGCATATATATACGTATAGGATTTTCTTGGTGTAGAAGTTTCTCAACTTCCCAAGTAGTCATATAGCGATTAGTAGATCCCGGGAAACCCATAATCATAGTGTAATCACCAGCCTTAACACCCTTAGTCGAGATAGTTAAGTGGCGTGGAGCTTTGTAAGGTACGTTGTCTGTTTCATAGTTAGCCGTAGATTTTCCCTCAGGTGTTGCGTAGATACGGAACATTGAGAAGTCACCAGTGTGGCGTGGCCACATCCAGTTATCTTGTTCGCCACCAAACTTACCAATCGAGCTAGGAGGTGTACCTACTAGGCGAACATCTCCGAATCTCTCATAGGTAAACATAAGGTACTGATTGCCACCAAACATAGGAACAACTCTAACGCTGATATTCTCTTCAGGTTTGTTGTTTTGCTTTGAAAGCATCTCGGCAACCTCACCAATTTTTTCGCTACGCTCCTCTTGGCTCATATCATCAGTAACATTTGCTAGAACCTGAGCGGTTACATCCTCTATGCCACGAACAAATGTAATGGCAAGACCCGGAGATGGAATCTCTTGCTCATAGCTTGCTGCCCAAAAACCGTCCTTTAGGTAGTCGTGCTCAACTGATGAGTGCTCTTGGATAGTACCATAACCACAGTGGTGGTTAGTAAGTAGTAGACCCTCTGCCGAGATAATCTCACCAGTACATCCTCCCCCAAAGATCACAATAGCATCCTTAAGCGAGCTTTTGTTGATAGAGTAGATGTCTTCGGCCGATAGCTTGAAGCCCGCCTTGCGCATATCCTTTAAGTTTTTGTTAAGGAAAGGTAGTAGCCACATTCCTTCGTCTGCTAGTGCAGATGCTGGGGTAAGCAGCAAAAAGCTTAAAGCAGCAATTAGTAATTTTTTCATCTTTAATGTTATTTAGGTTTTATAAGTGTTTGCTTCTTGCAAATTTAATAATTATCTTTGTCTTTCCAAATAATAATTATCATTTCAACTATGAAAATAGAAAGACCATTAAATATTCTACTACTAGGAAGTGGTGGAAGAGAGTGTGCATTTGCGTGGAAGATGTCGCAGAGTCCCAACTTAGCCAAACTATATATCGCTCCGGGTAATGCTGGAACTCAAAGATATGGCCAGAATGTTGCGCTTGACCCTAACGACTTTATGGCAGTCGAATCGTTTGTGCTCGATAATGGAGTAGATATGGTTGTTGTTGGTCCAGAGGAGCCACTAGTACGTGGTGTTCGTGACTACTTTTTGGCTAGTTCAAAGGTATCGCATATACCAGTGCTTGGCCCATCAAAACGTGCAGCCCAAATGGAGGGCAGTAAATCTTTCTCTAAGGATTTTATGGCAAAGTATGAAGTGCCAACTGCTAGATATCTGGAGGTTACTGCCGAAAACCTAGAGGCTGGTGCATCGTTCCTAGATACACTATCTAGCCCATACGTGCTGAAGGCTGATGGATTAGCAGCAGGCAAGGGAGTACTGATTATTGATTCTGTCGAGGAGGCGAAGAGTGAACTTAGTGAGATGATATTATCTAGGAAGTTTGGAGAGGCATCAGCAAAGGTTGTTATCGAAGAGTACCTTAGTGGCATTGAGTGTTCGGTATTTGTGGCAACCGATGGCAAGGACTATAAGATCCTACCTGAGGCTAAGGACTATAAGAGAATTGGCGAGGGTGATACTGGTTTAAATACTGGGGGTATGGGTGCTGTATCTCCTGTTCCATTTGCCAATAGTGAGTTTATGTCTAAGGTGAGGGAGCGTATTGTAGAGCCGACGGTTCGTGGTATTGCAGCTGAGGAGTTAGACTACTGTGGTTTTATATTTATTGGACTGATGAACTGTGGTGGTGAGCCATACGTTATAGAGTATAATGTAAGAATGGGGGACCCTGAAACAGAGGTAGTACTACCACGCATTAGCTCTGATATTATTGAGTTATTTGTAGGTATTGTTAGTGGTACTATCGCTGATGTGGATTTAACAATATCCGACGAGGTAGCCGTAACGGTAGTATGTACAGCTGGTGGATACCCGGGTGACTATGGTAAGGGTGATGAAATTATTGGACTTGAGACTAAGAGCGAAAGTACGATATTTCACGCAGGCACTGCGCAACAAGATGGCGGGGTAGTGACTAATGGTGGTAGAGTCTTAGCAGTTACATCTCTAGCCTCTACCATTGAAGATGCTACTGTAAAATCATATAGTACAATTAGCAATATCTGTTACGAGGGAATCAACTATCGTAGAGATATTGGTAAGGATTTAATGTAAGTGTAACTACTGTGGAGAGGGCAAAGTAGATTTTTTTTCTAAAAATTTAGAATTTTTCTAAAAAAAATTTTGTAATATAAAAAAAACTACCTATATTTGCCGTCCCGAAAGGGGAGTTATTGACCTATGGTGTAATGGTAACACATCTGATTTTGGTTCAGGTATTCTAGGTTCGAGTCCTGGTAGGTCAACGAAGAGGCTGCTAAAAATCTTACTGATTTTAGCAGCCTCTTTTTTTGTGTGACTACCCCTTAGAGTAACTTTCGAGACGTACCATCTGTTTGTGCACCATCAAGACGAAGGGCAATAAATACCATCATTGTAAATACCATCAATGAGCTGCCACCATATGAGAAAAATGGCAGGGGAATACCAATCACCGGAAATAGCCCCACAGTCATAGAAATATTGATAGCAACGTGAATGAATATAACTGATGATACCGAGTAGCAGTATATCCTAGCAAATGGCTCTTTCTGTCTCTCTCCCATACGCATTAATCTATACACTAGTAAAGCAAAGAGTATTAATACTAAGATAGAGCCTACAAATCCCCATTCCTCACCCACAGTACAGTATATAAAGTCGGTGCTTTGCTCTGGTACGAAGCTAAACTGAGTTTGAGTTCCCTGTAAGAACCCTTTTCCTAGCAATCCTCCCGAACCTATGGCAATCTTACTCTGCATTGCATTATACCCTGCGCCCTGAGGGTCATTTACTATACCCATAAGGTCTAGGACACGCTCCTTTTGGTGTGATTGAAGTACATTCTCAAAGGCGTAGTCGACCAGTAAGACAACTGAAATACCTACAACTAACAATCCAACATAATTCGCCAGTGTTCTAGAGCCACTCCTATATGCACTATACAGTAAAAGAGGTATGGTTGAACCAATGGCAATAAGTAGACTCAGTAAGACACTACAACCTAGCCCTAGTAGTAGCGAAATACCCTGAATTAACAGAAATATTGCCAGTAATATTGCCAAGTACTGTGTAACTAATTTTACACTCCTATACTTTGAACTAGCTGACCATAGCTCAAAGACTATACAGCTAACCAGTACAAGTAGTACTAGTGCCTCCTTAGAGATAAAGAACGATAGTACACTAACTAGTGCTAAGTATATACTAATTAGATATATTGATTGGTTTACACCCTCACGGTAGAGCACGATAAAGAATGCACTAAATACCATTGCCGAGCCAGTGTCATTCTGAAGTAATACAACAAAAATCGGTACAAAAATTATTGCGCCTATAACACGAAACTGTCGTGCTTTGTTGATACTAAAGTGCGAGGAACTCATAAACTTAGCAAGTGCAAGTGCTGTTGCAACCTTCATAAACTCCACTGGTTGTATCCCAATAGGACCTATACCTATCCACGACTTTGCGCCATTAACCTCCTTGCCAAATAGCAGGACTCCGACCATCATTAGAAGAGCAATAAAGTATAACTGATAGCTTATAATATGGAAGTACTTTGAGTCAATAAGCAGAATAAGTATCGCAAGAATGGCACTAACGCCTATCCACAGTAATTGCATACCATATCGTTGCGATAGATCGAATATCGAACCACTCCCGGGACTATATACAGCCGAGTATATACTCACCCAACCTATGATTACCAACAAGAGGTAAAGAAGTATGGTGGTATAGTCTATATTCAGACTAAAGAGTCCTATTTTATTGCGATTTTGCACTCTATGAGTTTATTTATTATACATTGGATAGTTAATTTTCATATTTTTCAGATACTGTACCAGATGTGGGCGGGTAATAGTATCTGTGAGGTATTTCTCAACAAGTAGAGAAGCAATAGGAGCAGCAGCAGTTGCTCCAAACCTGCCGTGTTCGATGTATACCGACACTGAAATTTTGGGGTTATTGCGTGGAGCAAAGCACATAAAGGTCGAGTGATCAGCTCCTTGAGGGTTCTGTGCAGTACCAGTCTTACCGCAGATCTCAAGACCCTCAACATCAGCTATACGTGCCGTTCCTCCATCCTCGTGCACAGCCTCATACATTCCCTCCACAATTGATTCGTAGTGCTTAGGCTCCACCATTGTGTAGTGCTTCTCATAGTATTTACTATCTATTGAGTCCAACCCATCTATACTCTTTACCACGTGTGGAATCTTGTAGTATCCACGATTTGCAACTATCGCTGCAAGATTTGCCATCTGAAGTGGAGTAACCCCTAGCTCACCCTGACCAATAGAGAGTGCTATGACCGTCAGAGAATTCCAAGACCCTCGATACACCCTATCAAAGTACGATGCAGGGCGAACAATGCCCGAAAGCTCACCCTCGAAGTCTGAATCTAGAGTTCTCCCAAAACCAAAGGTGCCAACTGCCTCTCGCCAATATTCATAGTTATCCACTAGTGAACCCTTTGGTCCCTTATCAAGAATATCACGGTAGACATAGCAAAAGTACGTATTGCAGGAGTTTGCAGTAGCCCCTACCATATCAAGCGACGGGATATGCTCGTGGCAACCTACACCTCGCCCCACCGTGTAACGCCCATAGCAGGAGTATCGTTGCTCTGGAGCAACAACGCCTAACTGCATACCTATCAAACCATTGACCACCTTGAAGGTAGAACCCGGTGGGTAGTATGCCATAACGGCTCGATTAAAGAGAGGCTTGTATTTATCTCGTAGCATATCCATATAGTTATTGCCACGCTGGGGACCTACTAGTAGATCTGGATCATAGCTCGGAGATGATGCCATTACCAGTATCTCGCCAGTCTCAGGTTCAATAGCTACTACCGACCCTACCTTACCCTCAAGAAGCTCTTCGGCTAGAGCCTGAAGTTTACTGTTAATAGTGGTTGTGATTGAACGACCTGGTATTGCAGGAACGTCCACACTACCACCCCTGTATGAACCCTGAGGAACACCATACACATCCACCATCTGTGCTATTTTACCCTTAGTGCCACGCAGATGACGTTCATACGCCAGCTCAATACCACTCATTCCCACATTATCATTACTCTTGTAGTAGGGATCATTGCTGATGAGTCTCTCGGTAGCCTTTCCTACATAGCCCAGTAGGTTACCAGCCATCTTACTAGGGTAGGTTCTAATTGTTCTGAACTGAGTGTAGATACCCTTCACAGGTTTCTCGTCGAGCTGGAGCTTGATCTCTTTGGGAAATTCCTTGAACATTACACTTGCCTGACGTGTAGAGTATCGCTTGGCTCTAGAGATAGCCTTAGTTAGATCCTCAACACTAACACCGATAGTGCTAGCTAGTGCAACTGTATCAAATTTCTCCAACTCACGAGGCACAACAAGTATATCGTATGCCTCACGACTACGTACAAGGAAATTTCCATCTCGATCATACACCTCACCACGTGGCGGATACTCCACCACATAGCGCAAGACATTACTCTCTGCTCTATCCTTTAGTTCATCATCTAGTATCTGGAGGTTAAAGAGTCGTACCCCTATAATAACCACAATTAATACTAGTGCCCACTTTAATACATTATATCTAATAAAACTCTTATCCATACTCTATTTCCTCGGTCCAAATGGTAGTTGTAAAAGGAATATTAATAGCGTATTTGCCGCAGCACTTATTACCACCCTTATGGTTTGGAATAGTATATTATTTAGGCTCATAACCTCTAGAGCGGTGTATGCCGCACCAAATAGTAGTGAAGATATAAAGACATATCTTAGAAACTTACCAGTTCCAATCCTGCTTGAGAATGGAAAACCGCCACTTGAGAGCAGATCCGCTGATATAGTTAACTTTACTATCACAGGACGAATAAACGCTATCCAAACCAGCGTTGCAGTAAGTAAGCCCGATGTGCCAGCAATTATATCGGTAATAGCACCCGCAAAAGCACTAAGGAGTATTAAGTAAGTGGGTTTTATTTGTAGCGGAAGCATTATTACTATGGTCAGGTAGCTATATAACCACACATAGTCACTTAGTTTAATACTATTTAGCACAAACTCCTGTAATAGAATCAATATAAAAAATCCTATAAGATATAGTATTAAATTTCTCACTGCTTTTAGTTATTAACTATTTATATCTTGGCAGAGTCTATTGCTCTGCACCCTCCGTTAGGAGTGCCTCTAACTCTGCACGCTCTCTTTGGCCTGCTAGCGAAACTGCGTAGAGGTAGTTTAACGAGCTCATATCTGCTAATAGCCGCACCTTTGCCGTTATTAACAGATTATCCCCCACCTCGCTACTCTCAATAAGTCCAATTGGCAACCCCTCGGGAAAGATATTGGAGTACTCGGTAGTAACTACCGTATCGCCACGTTCAATTTCAGTGTGAGCAGGTATATCGGTCATTATTACCTCCCGAATATTCTCACCATTCCAATTTATAGAGCCTGCACTAATCTTATCTCGTAGCCTGCCACTAGTATTAAAGTCCTTGATATTAAGTACAGATATTGCTACTGAAAAGTTCTCGGAGCAGTAGCGCACATAGCCCACAATACCATCTGAGTTAAAGAGTGCCATCTCTGGTTCTATACCCTGATTGCGCCCCGCATCAATAGTTATATAGTTAGCTCGCTTGGTATATGAATTTGAGACTACCTTGACTACCTTATAATCTAGTGGTGCAATCTGAGGGAATTTCCCTATTACCGTATCCTCAAGGTACGTAGATAGTTTACTACGCAGTTCCAAATTCTCTTTAATTAGACTTTCATTATGCTCCTTTAGCGAGAAGTAGTTCCCAGTTGAGGTAATCATACCGTGGATACCACCTAGCATACTATGGGAGATGGCTACTGCTCTTGCCCTTTGATAGGAGTTCTCCGATAGAAATAGCCCTATACAGACGAACTCTATTGCGATAAATAGCAATAGAGGTCGTATATGCCTTAAAAACAGTAAGAGACGTACCATAACTATCTAACTCTATTTTTGAGAGGGTAGGGGAGTGAATTATCTAAGCAAGAATGAGAATTTATGGATATTCTTTTGCGCAATACCTGTACCACGTGCAACTGCTCGTAGAGGGTCTTCACTTACGTGGAAAGGTATCTTAGTCTTAGCCTCAAGTCTTTTATCGAGTCCTCGAAGTAGCGCACCTCCTCCTGCAAGGTATATACCCTTACGATAGATGTCCGAGTATAGCTCTGGTGGAACCTTCTCTAGTACCTTTGATATCGCAATCTCAATCTTTGCGAGCGACTTGTCAAGTGCCTCTGCCATCTCTTTGTATGATACTGGAACATCAAGCGGTAGGCTGTTTAGCACATTAGGACCCTTTACGTAGTAGTCCTCTGGTGGGTTCTCTAGGTTGAAAACTGCCGCTCCCACTGCTATTTTAAGTTCTTCAGCGGTACGTTCACCAATCTTTAGATTGTGATTCTGGCGCATATAGTTCTGAATATCCTCGGTGAATACGTCACCTGCTACATTGATACTCTCACTACACACTATACCACCTAGCGATATTACTGCAACCTCACTTGTTCCCCCTCCAATATCTATAACCATATGGCCTTCAGGTGCCTCTACATCAAGCCCAGTCCCTAGAGCCGCCGCCATTGGTTCATATATCATATAGACCTCACGACCTCCACAGTGCTCCGCTGAATCTCTCACAGCACGTATCTCAACATTTGTTGAACCCGACGGGATACAGATTACCATTCTAAGTGATGGCGAAAAGAGCGAACCCTTTGACTTTATCATCTTAATCATACCACGTATCATCATCTCTGTGGCATTAAAATCCGCAATTACCCCATCACGTAGTGGGCGAATTGTTTTAATATTATCGTGGGTACGGCCGTGCATCTTTCGAGCTTCGTTACCCACTGCAATTAACTTGCCAGTAAGGTTGTCGATGGCTACGATAGATGGCTCGTCCACAACGATCTTGTCGTTGTGGATAATCAGCGTATTGGCTGTACCTAAATCCATTGCTAGCTCTTGGGTTAGCATCGAAAATAATCCCATTTTATCTCCTTTTTTATCTATGTAAATATCTAGTGTTTAAAGTGGCGGATACCCGTTACCACCATTGCTATGCCATTCTCATTACAGTAGTCCACCGTATCTTGATCACGCACAGAACCCCCAGGTTGTATCACTGCAGTAATACCTGCTTTGTGAGCTATCTCAACACAGTCTGCAAATGGAAAGAATGCGTCAGATGCCATAACAGCACCATTAAGATCAAACTCAAACGATTCTGCCTTTGCAATAGCTTGTCTCAGCGCATCAACCCTTGAAGTCTGACCCACACCGCTACCTAACAACATCCCATTCTTACTCAAAACAATGGCATTACTCTTAGAGTGCTTAACAATTTTATTGGCAAAGATTAACTCCTCCATCATTGATGCCTCTACTGGTGTTGTAGTGGCAAGTCTAGATTCGCCATCCACACCCCCTAGCTGTGTATCCCTGCCTTGGCAAAGTACCCCGCCGAGCATCGTGCGCTCATTAACTACTACTCCTTGAGATAGGTTTACATCCAGAAGTATTCTATTCTTCTTAGATTTTAATAACTCCAACGCATCGGCATCAAAGCCCGGTGCAAGCACCACCTCGCAGAATAGGGTGTTAACCTCTTGTGCTGTGGCTAGATCCATCTCTCTATTACAGATGAGCACACCACCGAATGCCGATACTGGATCGCTCTGTAATGCACTTTGGTATGCCTCCTTAAGGCTAGGGCGTGTAGCTACGCCACAGGCGTTATTATGCTTGAGTATAGCAAAGGTTGGTTCCGAATCCTTGAACTCACCGATAAGCTCCACTGCTGCATTAATATCCAGTAAGTTATTGTATGAAATTTCCTTACCGTGTAGTTTCGTAAATACTTTACCTAGGTCACCTTTAAACTCTGCTGTTTGGTGAGGATTTTCACCATATCTAAGTTGAGTGCTCTGACCGAAGTACTCGGCAATAGCCTTATCATAACCTGCTGTTACGGCAAATGCCTTTGCGGCTAATTCTCTACGTTGTTCTAGTGTGGTTGCACCATCTTGCTCCTTTAGAGTTGCAGTGAGGTAAGGGTATAGCTCCTTATTTGCCACTACTGCTACATCTGAGTGGTTCTTTGCCGCCGCTCTAATCATTGAAGGACCACCTACGTCTATCTTTTCGATAATTGCTGCATCTTCAGCTCCAGATGCCAGTGTCTCCTCGAATGGGTATAGATCCACCACTACTAAATCAATGCTTGGAATCTCGTACTGCTCAACCTGAGCTATATGCTCAGAGAGTGAACGACGAAATAGAATCCCACCAAACATCTTTGGGTGTAGGGTCTTTACCCTGCCATCAAGTATTGATGGATATGAGGTAACATCCTCAACGGCAACACAACTAATCCCTAGATCCTCTATAAATTTTTGGGTACCGCCAGTAGAATATATTGTTACATTTCTTGATGCTAATTCACGAACAAGTGGCTCAAGTCCATCCTTGTAAAATACTGATATTAATGCGCTTTCTATCTTTTTCATAGTAAATGTATTTATAATATCGTACAAAGGTAGCCATTTTTAAGATATTTTATGTTAGTTTTGCTAAAAAATAATTCATAATTTTTGCACAATGAATCTCTCAGAGCTGATACACCTTTACACTAGTACACCACTCGCTGAACTTATGGCACTTGCCGATAGAAGACGCAGAGAGATTAAGGGTGATAGTAAGGTAGTTACATTTCAGATTGATAGGAACGTAAATATTACTAATATATGTCGGAGTGGATGCAAATTCTGCTCGTTCCACACACGTCTCTTAGATAAGAATCGAGGCTATGTTACCTCACTAGAGCAGTACTGTGAGAAGATTGAGCATATGTTTACACTAGGAGGTAATCAACTGCTACTCCAAGGTGGAATGCACCCTAACCTCTCGATTGAGTACTACGAAGAGCTATTCCACGAACTAAAGCTGCGTTACCCCAAACTTAAACTACACGCACTAGGTGCGCCAGAGGTCTTTTACTTAGCCCAAAAGGCAAATATTACCACACTCAATGCACTCGAAAGGCTCATAGATGCAGGATTAGATTCACTGCCGGGTGCAGGGGCTGAAATTCTTGATAACCAGTGGCGAAGCAAGAATAGCCCCGCAAAGTGCTCCGCTGACCAGTGGATAGATACAATGCGTGATGCCCATAGCCTTGGACTCACAACCTCGGCAACTATGATGTATGGATTCAACGACTCAGTTGAACTACGAATGTCGCACTTGATTAAAATTCGTGAACTTCAGGCTCAAACAGGTGGCTTTAGCGCATTTATTGCGTGGCCATTTTGTAGTAAAGATAATTCCCATCCATCAGCCAGTGAGTATCTAAGGATGGTGGCAATATCAAGGCTTGCACTCGATAATATCGAGAATATTCAAGCCTCGTGGCTAACAGTAGGCGTAGAGGTAGGTCAAGTTGCACTCTTTGGTGGTGCAAATGATATGGGATCGATTATGATTGAGGAGAATGTAGTGCGATCGGCAGGAGTTAGTTTTGAGATGAACGAAGAGCGTATGCGTCGAACGATAACCGAAGTAGGATTCATAGCCAAACTTAGAGATCAAGGCTATAATATCTTAGATTAAGAGACTACATAGATAGTCGCAACAGTATCTCACCTCTAGATGACAAAGTATCCTGACTTACCACTCGACCAAAACCTTTATAACTAACCGAATAACCTCGCTTCTCTAGAATATCTACCGCATCATCAAAACTCATACCCACAACCCGTGGTATCTTGAGGCTATCTACGCTAATTCGTGGAGCCTTAGGTTCGGTTAGAGACTCATTCTTTCCTCTGAAAGGTGCTACAAAATCGGTGTTGTTGGAGTATATTCCATCTGCTATCTCTCCAAATACGGGAGCAGCAAGTGCACCTGCGTAGTACAGCTTATCCGAACCAGCCTTATAGAAAGTTTTTACTGCCACTATCATAGCATACTTTGGATTATTGGCTGGAAAGTACCCTGCAATAGAGGATAGGTAGTGCCTCGAACCATCAGATGTCATATAACCTCTACTACCCATTGCAATCTGTGCTGTACCAGTCTTTGCCGCAACACTATACTTTGGATTATTGAGCGATTTGGCAGTACCACGCTCTACAACTGCCCTTAGTGCTCTCTGTAACTCAGCAATCACCCTAGGTGAGGCAATCTGAGGATCTATCACCTCGTCTTCAAATTGCTCTATTATCTCTCCCCCTCGACTCAGTGAGGTAACCAACTTTGGACGCATCATCTTACCACCATTTGCCACTGCGCTATATATCGACAGGGTCTGAAGCGGTGTGAGCCTTAGTGCATATCCATAGCTCATCATCGTAAGCGAAGTGCCGTCCCAATCACTCTCTCGCACATCGGGATGCTTAATGGTAGGGCGAGGCTCTCCTGCGATTTGCAGACCTAGTTCACGCCCTAGGTGTATCCTCTCGATCTCCGATACAAATTTAGCTGGCCTATGCTCATAGATCCTATTTACCGCCTTTGCCATACCGATATTCGATGACTGTACAAATGCCTCCTCCAAAGTTATCTTTCCATATCCTCCGCCACGAGTATCTACAACCTTTGCCTCTCCAATCATCACAACACCACCCTCTGCATCAACAATATCGTTGAGGCTCATACCACCATCCTCAAGCAGCGTTAATAGCACCGGGAGTTTAAATGTAGAACCCGGTTCTTGGCTCATCCCCACTGCATAGTTATAGTCTTCGATCATCTCACCCTCCTTATTGCGAGTAATGTTGGTAAGTGCCTTAATGTGCCCAGTGCTGATCTCCATTACTGCCACAGTACCCCAGTCTGCATCAACTTCCTTCACTCGACTGCGTAGAGCTGATTGTGCAATATCTTGGATCTCTATATCGATAGTTGTAGTTACATCAAGCCCATCAATCGGATCAATATTTAGACGACTCGCTATTGGTATCCAGAAGTTACCAGAGATCTTCTCCTTGACCGCCAAACCCTCAACACCACGCAATATGTCATCAAAGGCACCCTCAATACCTAACTTCACTCCATTTGAATTTACAAAGCCAATGGTTCGATTAGCTATATCGCCTAGAGGCTTGACTCGCCTGTAACTCTTCTGAGCAATAAAACCGCACTTTCGTGCCCCTTGGCATAGAAATGGAAAGTTCTTAATCTTTTGTAGCTCAACGTAATTTACATCACGAGGAGTTAGGCTATAGTATCGTTTATTTTCTCTATGAGCTTCTCGAATTGCCATCTCATACTCAGTGGCAGATTTATCTTCAAAGAATTCAGAGAGTGACTCACTCAATGCTGTAACCTCGCTCTGAAATAGCACCTCATCGAAACTAGGTGCTGCAAAGTCAATACGTATATCATAGTAAGGAATCGAGGTAGCTAATATACGCCCATCATCCGATAGGATATTACCACGTGCTGCCTCAATTCTGTCGGGAAAATAGGCGATCCTCTCACCCTGTGCAATAAGTTCGTCGCTTGAGGTGCCAAGCTGAATCCTAATAGTAAATACAACAATGACAATTCCTAATAATATAAAGCAACCATATATCCAAGCCGCACCAGCCGTCAATGACTTCTGCACCTTGTTTCTCTGCCCAATATCTAGTTTTGACCTATGTCCATTACTATTGTTACGGCTATTCATAATACCTGCACTGATCTATAACGAAATTTGCTTAATATCTTTTAGTTTTAACTGTGGCGAAACTTTACCAGCATAGTGATTCTCTGTAATGTTATAACACACATCAATATGCCCTCCTGATTTTACGTGAGGGTAGTGCTTGCTGTAAGAAAATCCAATAGCCTCGATAGTATAGCGAGGTGCTGTGGGTTCATAGACTGCCATCTTTAAGTGCTCTCCACCCATACCAACCTTGCGTGCAGAGCCATTATCTCGCACTCCTAGAGTCGCAAATATTGGTGAGGGGTTACCCGGGCCAAAGGGAGCTAATCGCTGTAAATTCTTGCGGAACGATGAGGTAATATCCGAAATGGATACCTCCATATTTATTACAATTATCTGCTCGAACTTCTCTGCGGTAATATTTTCATCAACGTATCGCTCAAAACGCTCGCAAAATATTTCCAAATTCTCAGGCTTCATAGTAAGTCCTACTGCATAGGTGTGTCCACCGAAGTTCTCCAGAAGGTCTGAACAACTCTCAATGGCGGCATATAGATCGAAACCCGGAATCGAACGTGCAGAACCCGTTACCATACCATTACTGTCGGTTAGTACTACCGTTGGACGATAGTAACTCTCGATGAGACGTGAGGCTACAATACCAACTACACCCTTCTTCCACTCAGGATGGTAGATAATGGTGCAGGTCTTGCCTTGTTGAGTCGAATCAGAGGCTATAATATCTCTTGCCTCTAGAGTGACAACTCTATCTGCACTCTTACGCTTATTGTTCTCTTCCTCAATCTTATCAACGTACTTCTTAGCCTTAGAGCTATCCTTGGCGGTCATTAACCTAACGGCACTGCGACCTCCGCTCTGTGCCTTTGGATCGTCGGGGTCAATATCTATCTCCATACGACCCGTTGCATTGATGCGTGGGCCAATCTTAAAGATTATATCCTCAATTGTTATTGAACCTCTGCGAAGTGCGCTAATCTCAATAATCTTACTTAGACCCAGATTCACATCACGAGAGTTGAGTTGCTTGAGTCCGAAGTGTGCCAGTACTCGATTTTCATCGGTCAGCGGAACAATGTCGGCTGCGATACTCACTGCTACTAGGTCCAACATATAGGTAAGCTCGCTAAGTGGTATATCCCTACGAGCGGCAAATGCCTGAACTATCTTGAATGCAACACCACACCCCGATAACTCCTTATAGGGATAGTTACAATCAAGACGCTTAGGATCTACCACTGCTATGGCAGGTGGTAACTCGTCATCAGGGAGGTGGTGATCACTGACAATAAAGTCAACCCCTAGTGAATTGGCATACTTAACCTCTTCAACCGCCTTTATTCCACAGTCAACAGTAATGATTAACTTAACATTATTGGTGGCAGCATAGTCAATTCCCTTTTGAGATATTCCATAACCCTCGGCATACCTATCGGGAATGTAGTAATACATCTTCTCGATATAACTCGAAAAGAAGTTAAGCAACAGTGCCGTTGAGGTAATTCCATCCACGTCATAGTCGCCATACACCATCACAGATTCACGATTAGCAATAGCTCGCTCAATGCGTTCTATTGCCACATCCATATCCTTTAGTAGGAATGGATCATATGTATTCTCTAACGATGGATTAAAGAATCGTTCCGCCTTCTGCTTATCATTTATACCCCGTTGTAGTAGCAGGGTCGCCAGTGTAGGCTCGATTTCAAGGGTCTCTGCCAATTGCTCGACCTCAAGTTGGTCGGGCATTGGGTGGAGTTCCCAATTTTTGTGTATAAACATATCTTATTCATTTTTATTAATCTAATTAGTTAGTGTTGCATCCACCACTGATGGGTGTAGCTCAACATTAAAAATACGAGCAAATTCTCTGCAAAATTGCTCCTTTACCTCCTCAAAAGTAGCCTCAATACCCTCAGAACTGAGCGAAGTAACGCCTCTGTCTGCCATACCACAAGGGTTTATATGGTTAAAATACGTTAAGTCGGTATTTACATTTAGTGCAAATCCGTGCATAGTAACGCCTCTGGAAGCCTTGACTCCTATTGCAGCTATCTTTCGAGCTTTGTGCGGATTGTCTCCATCTATCCACACCCCCGTAGCACCACTTACTCTTCCTGCAACTATGCCGTAGTGCGCCACTGTGGAGATAATAACCTCCTCTAACTGCTCTATATAAGCTCTAAGGGAAATCCCCAAGAGATCTAAATCTAAGATAGGGTAGCCGACTAACTGACCATACCCGTGATACGTAATGTCACCACCACGATCTGTAACGTAATATTCGGCATTAATCTTATCTAGAAAATCACCATTTATCAACAAATTACCAGCATTTCCACTCTTGCCTAATGTATAGACGTGTGGATGCTCAACCAGCAGAAGTGCACTCAATTGCTCCTTACTCTGTACGGAGCTAAATATTGAACGCTGAAGTTCCAGTGCCTCTGAGTATGGCACCGTCCCAATATCTATTTTGCGTACTCTACTCATAACTTTACTGTCTATTAATATCTTTGTCTAAATCTCTGCGTGATATGACGAACGCACTAAAGGACCACTCTCAACTCTGCTAAATCCGAGTGCTAGTGCCTCTTGTTTATACTTCTCAAAGGTCTCTGGATTAATGTACTCACTCACCTCGTAGTGCTCCTTGGTTGGTTGGAGGTACTGGCCAATGGTAAGTCGTTTAACACCTGCTGATGCTAGGTCTCTAAGGGTCTCAACAACCTCATCGTAGCTCTCGCCTAGCCCCACCATCAATCCGCTCTTAGTATCGACACCTCTATCACTTAGGTACTTAAGTACCCCTAAAGAACAGTCGTAAGTTGCCCTTGATCGAACCATCGGGGTAACTCTACGTACGGTCTCCATATTATGCCCTACAATATGGGCACCTGCTTTGATAATTATATCCAAAAGATCTTCCTTTCCATCAAAATCTGGAATTAGTATCTCGATAGTTGTATCTGGGCATCGTTCACGTACTGCCTCCACGGTACGCAACCAATGCTCTGCTCCTCCATCCGCTAGGTCATCCCTATCAACAGATGTTATAACTGCGTGACGCAACTCCATAAGCTCAACCGAGCGGGCAATCCTCTCAGGTTCACCACTATCCAACGGCAATGGACGACCTGTGGGCGTTGCACAGAATCGACACTTTCGGGTACAGATATCCCCCGCTATTAAGAATGTAGCTGTGGCAGCACTCCAACACTCTGATATGTTTGGACACTTTCCGCTGCTACAAATGGTGTGAAGACCATACCTATTGACAAGCGACGACACTCTAGCATACTGCTCCGAGCGTGGTAATCTAATCTTAAGCCAATCTGGCTTCATAGTCCTCTCACACTTGCGATGTAAAGAAGCCATCTCCTTATATATTTTTATCTAACTGGTGGTAAAGTTAATAAAAATTCCTGTTTTTTCACTATGCCCCAACAAAAAAACAAATAAATAATCGTACCTTTGTGGTGTTATGGGTGGTTTTTTATAAAGTAAAGCCACCATATTAAAGGACTTTTAAAGAGCATTTAGTATCTTAAAATGAGCGATCCGAGTGAGAGTTGTAGCAGTCGAATATCTAAATACACTGCCACTAATCTATGGCATACGTCGTGCAGCATCCAAGGAGCTTTACGATGGGCTTCAACTTGTGCCGCCAGCTCAGTGCGCTGAACTCGCAAAGGCAGGGCAGTGCGACATTGCGCTAGTTCCTGTCGCTGCGCTTAGCGAAATTCCTAACGCTAAGATTATTACCTCATTTTGCCTATCAACGGCAGGTGCAGTCAATACAGTTGCCCTGTTGAGTAACACTCAGCTAGAGCAGATTCATACAATATATCGTGACTCACACTCTCGTACATCTGTAAAACTATGCGAAATCCTCTGTGATGAACTATGGAATATTTCTGCTGAATTCAAGGAAGGAATACCACTGGAGTGTGAATTAGCTAGTGGCGAGGCAATAGTTGCAATAGGTGATAAGGTCTTCGATATTCAGGATAGATTTAAATATAAATTGGACTTAGGCGAAGAGTGGTATAGACTTACTGCTCTGCCCTTTGTATTTGCAGTGTGGGTAGCACTAACCCCTAGAGGACTGAGTGTAGAGGATGAACTAGATAGCGCACTTGAGTATGGTGTTAAACACATTGAGGAGGCTCTTGATAGCCATACAGCCGCTGACGATCCACTTCGACCGAGAAACCTCCACTACCTTAACTCCTCGATGGAATATGATCTTTCGGACGAAAAGCTAAGGGCAATGGAGCTATTTCAGAATAAAATAAAGTAGTCAAGCACCCCCCAACAAACAAGCAAACAACAATGATAACACTATACCTAAAGTCGCTAAATAAAGTAATTAATGACCCTAAATCGAGTGTATTTGATGAGTTGAAATACTCGGATGTTCTATGGATTGATCTTCTAGATCCAACACCTAGGGAGCGAAAAATGGTCGAAAACTTTATGGATATTAGCCTCCAGAGTCGTGAGCAAGCCGAAGAGATTGAAACCTCATCACGATACTCTGAGAGTGAAAACTCTATTCAGTGTAACTCCAACTTTTCGATACTCAAGCAAGACGGTTTTATCATTGAGCCAGTCTCGTTCACAATTGTTAATGATGTGTTGGTATCTAGTAGAACCTGCTACTTACGCACCTTTGCTGAGGCATCACGCAAGTTGCAGATCTCGTACCGCTCGCACACAACTGGTTATCACGTTCTTATTACGCTTCTTGAGGCTCGTATTGACCTAGATGCCGATATGGTGGAGATACTATCGAAGCAAATTGCTGCTATAAGTAGCTCTTCACACGATGTTGATAAGAATGTTGATAAAGATATACTTATTAACATTAGTAGACTTCAGGAGAATACAATGCTCCTGCGTGAAACCATATTTGATAGACAAAGATTACTCAGCGGAGTACAACGCTCAGATAGATTCCCAGCTGATAACTACTCTCGTGTGACTATTATGCTCAAGGACATTGGCTCGTTGATAAATCACGCCGACTTTAACTTCGAGAGGCTTGAGTTCCTGCAAGATACTTATCTCGGTCTTATTAATATTGAGCAGAATAAAATCATCAAGATGTTTACAGTTCTCTCAGTGTTATTTATGCCTCCTACTCTAATTGCGAGTATATATGGTATGAACTTCGATATTATGCCTGAGCTAAATTGGAAATATGGATATATCTTTGCAATAGGTCTGATGATTGCATCGATGGTTGCCATTCTAATATTCTTTAAGCGTAAGCGATGGCTTTAGTTACATTTTATTAACATTTTGTTAACAGTAGTATGTAAATAGAGCGATCTCAATACCACTAAGCAGCCAAACTATAACATTCCTAGTTCGAGAAGAGCCTCTTCGCTCATCATTGAGCGTTCCCACTCTGGCTCAAAGGTGAGCACTACATCGACCGAAACAACTCCCTCAACAGATGCAGTTGCCGTCTTGACATCATCAACTAATTGATCTGCCATAGGGCAATTAGGAGCAGTAAGAGTCATTGTTATTGTAGTGCAACCACTTGGATTGAAGTCTATATCATAGACTAATCCTAGGTCATAAATATTAACAGGTATTTCAGGATCAAAGACTCCTTTGAGTGCTACTACTATCTCCTTCTCTTTCTCTAATATCTCTAGTGCTGTCATACTCTTAAAATATAGCAGTTCATTGATCTCTATAACTGCAATGGTCGGGTGTTTAAATTATAGTGCGTTTTGTGCATTTGTTTGAATACGGCGAATCATTGCCTCTAGCCCACCTGCACGAGTGGGTGAAAGGTTCTCAAATAGCCCTATTTGTTTAAGGAATTCAAAGTCCTCTTCCTTGATTTCCGTGGGTGTAAGTCCACTAAGAGCTTCCACAAGTAACGCTATGATACCCTTTACGATTATAGCATCGCTGTCGGCCTCAATAATCATCCTTCCATCATCAAGTAGCGTTGTAGAGATCCAGACTCTACTTTGGCACCCCGAAATTAGATTCTCTGATGTCTTTTTACTATTGTCAAATGGCTGGAGTGTATCGGCAAGTTCTATAAGGTAGTTGTATCTATCTAGCCATTCAGGCATCATCTCGAACTCCTCTATAATATTTTTAACTCTATCTCTCATTTCGAAAATCGATTATCTGTAAAAAATAGGATTTCCTGTCGAAGTATTTGGTGGAGTTACTCCTACAAGGGCACTAATGGTTGGTGCAATATCCTGAAGTGAAATTGTTCTATCAATAACTCTTGGTTCAATACCACCTCCCCAAAATATTACTGGAACGTGAGTGTCATAAATGTATGGCGAGCCACTAAAGCTGCGACTACCTTGATTTGTTATCCATCCCGGCAACATATTCAATATAACATCACCACTATGGCGAGCGAAGTAGCTTCGTTGACTCATACCCATAAGCCCTTCGGTAAATTGCCCACTTTGTAGCGTAGTGGAGGTAACAGCCGAGGCAACACCTCTAAATTGGATAGCAAACTGTGCTACCATATTCTGAATATCTTCGAGTTTCAACCCAGCCTCGAATATCTTTCTTCGGTTAAGGTAAAGTTGTCCACTGCTAAAGTCAAGTACCCAGCGAGAGTCACCAGAAATCTTTGCGAGCATCTCGGCGGATAGTTGCGAGGTTATTTGAGCACCGAGGAATCCATTGATTAGTATTTCAAACTGTGAGGAATTAAATTCACCACTTGGGAGCCTACTGTTTTCGCTAACATTATTCGAGGTTCCGTGTGCACCGCTAAAGACTATAAGTAACTCATCTTTACCTATGTACGACTCCAAAAACGAAAGCAATGATGCTATCTCATCATCGAGACGATAGATAGCATCTTCAGCCTCGATTGACTCTGAGCCATACTTTGAGGCAGTTAGTGCAGGATTGTCAAATACAATTGAGATATAGTCCGTTGAATTATCCTTTCCGAGATTTTCGCTAACGATTGTTTGTATGGCAAAATCACGCAAAAGCACGGTGGCAGCTGGAGTGGTAGATAGGCGTTCGAAGCTATATTTATCACTACTTAGGAAGTTCTCAAAACTTGTCAAACCTTCGCCCTTAATAATATCTTGGCTAAGTACGTTGTAGTATGCCTCAGTTGGTCGACAGGTCTTCCACTTAACAGCACTGTAAGCATTTGCTAGCTCTTTTTCGTTAAATTCATTGACCCAATCAGGGAGTCTATTGGTATAGTAGCTAGATGTTACTATCTTACCATCACGAGGGCTGACCCAGTAGCAATCATCAGCGAGAAATCCACCAGCTACCACCGCTGAAATTGGATTTAGAGCTATCGATACCACCTTAGAGGCTGGCGAAAGATCCTTGATGCAATCGCCAATTGTGGTGGCAACAAGACCACGGGGAGAGACCTGAGCATCTAGCTCATCCGCACCAATTGTATTAACCTCCTTATCATAGCAGGTCATAATACGTTTGGAGGTAGTATAATCGAAGTAGTGCGTCCCGATAACTCCGTGTGAGGATGGGGTAGAGCCACTTGCAATAGATGCAACACCAACTGCGGTTGAAGTTCCAAGGTAGTCAATAATTGCACGAGGACAGCTAACTCCCTCTTGTGTCAACTTAGCGATACCCTCGGGGTTCATTCCCTTGTTGTACTTTAGTAGGTAGTCGTACCTAAGTCCCGCAACTGTGATATTTACAATGAGTTTAGGTTTTGATGGGGTGGCATACAGAGGCGAAATACTACTTACTGCTAGAACCAAAACAACTATACTCAATAGTGCTATTTGTGTCTTTACTCTATTCATTTAGGTACTATCGTGGATAAATCGTTAGTTTTTGTCCGATACGCAGGTTTGAATTTTTCATTGAGTTCCATTTTCTTATATCTGCAGCTCGAACATTATACCTCTCGCCAATATGGCCTAGTGTATCGCCACTTTTGACCGTATAGACAACCTTTTTACCGCTGAATCCTGAAGGAGCAATCATATCGGCAACCTTAAGTGCTTCCTCTGCACTAAAGTTGTCAATGGATAAGTATTTTTCAAGATAAATCTTATCTTTAGAGTATATGGTATTCTGATTATCAATAAAATCGCCTATTCGATTCGAGGGAAGAATCAGCGTATATTTTCTCTCGATAGCAGGAATAATGTCGATGCGATACTGAGGATTGAGTGCACGAAGTTCCTCGGTGGTAATATCAATAGTAGAGCTAATTTGGTCAAAGTGAAGCATCTTATTGATGTGTAGTGTGTCAACCGATAGAGGTAGTGAAATCTCTCTAGGCTCAAGGTTATGAGACTTATGGAAAGTATAGCCGTATGTTGCTCCGATATATGTAGGAACGTAGTTTCTGGTCTCTGATGGTAGGTACTCCCATATATCCCAGTATGTGCGCACATTACCCCCGGCAAGGCGTATAGCCTTATTAACATTCCCCGGACCACAGTTATACGCAGCTATAACTAATGTCCAGTCTCCGTACATATCATATAGATCCTTTAGGAATAGGCAAGCCGCCTCGCTCGAACGTCTAGGGTCCTGCCTTTCGTCAACAAAGGTATTTATTTCCAATCCATATGCCTTACCAGTAGCTAACATAATTTGCCAAAGGCCTACTGCCGCTGCACCCGACTTTGCAGTTGGTATTAGCGCAGATTCGATAACTGGCACCATCTTTAGCTCTAGCGGTAGATTATTCTCATAGAGTACCTGCTCAAAGATTGGGAAGTAGTACTTACCCATACCCAGCACATAGTCCATCGTGCTCTTTCGTTTGATATATCTATCGATAAAGCTACGAACTATTGGGTTGTATGGTAGTTGTATCTCTGTTGCAAGCATTCTAAGTCTACGAGAGTATAGGCTATCGAGTTCGCTATTCGAGGCTCCTATCGATTCGCTTTGGTCGAAGTTAATAAACTCCCCTACGAAGTTCTCGTATGCCTCTTGAGCTGTCTTTGCATTGAGGCTATGGTATAGTTCATCATAGTCCTTGCTTGATACTACTTTAAGCTCTCCGAAGTTCTCTGTATCTCCAGTTTGTGCCACCGACACACTACAACTCAATGCCGCAATCAGTGCTAATAATGCACCTCTAAATACTCTATCCATATATCGTCTCTGTTTTTATGTCTTTTACTAAAATCTAATGTTCAACGAAAGTCCCGCACCCGTAGGCAAACTTGGACTAGCACCATATATTTCGCCATTAAATAGCGTTGGTGTAATTGTTAAGTCGGGTGATATATCCCAATTCTTAAGCGTTGATATTACGTATGTATCAATAATACTTAGAATATATATTCCAACTGTGGCTATAATACCAAAGTCTCGATTACGTCGATATGCGTCTCTGGCATTTTGCAGAACATCCTCAGAGAACCTTCCCCCAAATTCATCGACGGTATCGGGATTATCGTCCGCAACTAAATCATAGGCAGTCTTAAATCGTTGATAGTACCTATTGTTATAGTCAATCACGGAACCCATAACTGCAAATGCGCCATAGTATATCGGTATTCGCCAGTAAGTGCGTGTGTAGAAGAACCCTGCACCGGGGAAGAGCGCAGAGAGTGTGGTTGCTTTACGAATATGGCTCATATTACCTCGATAGTTAAACGTTGCATCAGCTACCGAGTATAGGTAAGTTACACCAGACATAAGGTAGAAGATTGTCGAGGCACTCTGTTGGTTATTCATTTTGCGTTGAAGTGATGCCACAACATCGTCCGAGGCACCAGTATTTAGCGCATTTTGCCACTGTGTTCGAGTTTGGTTATAGTTATTCTCGAAGACCATACCACCAGCCGCAAAACCACCTATCATACCCAAGAAAGTGGGGGTCTTCCAGTACTCATTATTGTATATCTGTCCTAGCCCCGGAACAAAACTCACCAGCAGGAAGTTACCCGGCTTGATAGTATCTTGTGTAAATGAAAACCTATCGAATTTCCTAAGGCTGTCACTTACAAATTCAGCCCTTGCAATGCTATCTTTGGCGATACTATCGGAGATAAATTTTGCTAAGATAATACTATCTCGACGTGTGCTATCTGCCTTGAAAATTAGTGAGTCTACACTTAACCCTATACGTTTACCACCCTCTACTCGCATTGAGCTAGGGGGCTGAGAAAAACTCTGGAGCATTAGCACCAGTATCACCACAAATGTAATATACTTAATAGTTCTCAAACTCTTTATACCTCTTTGAAATTAATTCTTTAACCTCTCTACAATCTGTGATAGTTCAAGTGCCGAAGCAAATGAAATAGATAGTCTACCACCCTTCTTCTTGCTCTCAATCTTAATATTTCGCTTGCCAAATATCTCTTCGAGTGGTTGGCTGAAGTGAGCAAATTCACCTGCATCCCTCTTCGCCACAGCGACTCTCGCTCCCTGACCCTTTAGTAGTGTTTCAGTGGCACGTACTGATAGCTCCCCCTTAATGACCTTAGCTAGTAGCTCTTCCTGTGCCTCATCACCCTCCAGCGATGCAATAACCTTTGCGTGTCCCATAGATATTAATCTCTGGGCTAGTGCACGTTGAACAGCGGGGCTTAATGTTAGTAATCTTAGGTAGTTGGCAACAGTAGAACGACGCTTACCAATACTATGTGCCAACTCCTGTTGTGTGACACCTAGTTCATCTATTAACCTACGAATAGTAAGTGCAATCTCGATTGGATCTAGCTCCTCACGCTGCACATTTTCTACTAGAGCCATCTCTAGTATCTCACTATCATTGGCTGTACGGATATAGGCTGGTATTTTGCTTATTCCAGCCAATATCGCAGCTCTATATCGTCGTTCACCACTAATTATCTCGAAGTTATCACCATCTAACTCCCTGACTGTTATTGGTTGTATAACTCCTAATCGCTTGATAGATGCGGCTAGCTCTTCGAGTGCCTCGCTATCGAAGTTGGTGCGTGGTTGAGAAGCGTTAGCTCGTATCTTTGCTAACTCTAGCTCTGAGGAGTGGGTAATAGCACCATTAATGTTCTGCGTCTCAGTCTCGAAGATTGCACTGAGACCTTTTCCGAGTCCTAATGTCTTACTCATAATAATTATAAATACTTTAACCTAAAAGTGATTCTACAAATAGATCAGGTTCAAATAACTGCAAATCCTCAACTCTCTCTCCCACACCTATAAACCGTACGGGAACACCCATCATATCGCTTATGCCAATTACAACACCACCCCTTGCAGTACCATCCAACTTGGTGATAGCAAGCGATGTAACTTGAGTTGCTGCGGAAAACTGCTTTGCCTGTTCAAAGGCGTTTTGCCCCGTAGATCCATCAAGCACTAGTAGAACATCGTGTGGTGCGTTAGGGACAACCTTTTGCATCACAGTCTTAATTTTAGTAAGCTCATTCATAAGCCCTACCTTGTTGTGTAAACGGCCAGCAGTGTCGATTAGTACTACATCAGCACCCGCTGCCACTGCAGCCTGAAGTGTATCGTAGGCAACCGAAGCTGGATCCGAACCCATCTTTTGTTTAACGAGCTTTGCGCCCGAACGCTCTGCCCATACCTCAATTTGATCGATAGCAGCTGCACGGAATGTATCGGCCGCACCGATATACACTCTCTTACCCTCGCCCTGAAGTCTAGAGGCGAGCTTCCCGATTGTAGTTGTCTTGCCTACACCGTTAACACCCACTACCATAATTACATACGGCATTCCAGACTGTGAGGATTCTCCCCAATTATCGTCCTGAGTTGTACTACTTAATAGCTCTGATACCTCCTCTCTAAGTATTTTATTCAACTCATCAATACCTAAATACTTATCACGAGCAACTCTTTGTTCAATTCGCTCGATAATCTTCAGAGTTGTATCTACCCCGACATCGGATGTTATTAGTGCCTCCTCAAGAGAGTCGAGCACATCATCATCGACTTTAGATTTACCTGCAACAGCCCGAGACAACTTCGTGAAGAATCCCTGACGACTCTTCTCTAAGCCTTCATTCAAGGTCTGCTTATCTGCTGGCTGCTGATCTTTCTTTTTAAAGATTGAAAAAATTCCCATTGTATTCTATTAAATTTCAGTTTTAAGCGCAAGTTCCTTTAGTTGTTCCTCGGCTACCATTGATGGAGAATCAATCATCATATCACGCCCAGAGTTATTCTTTGGGAATGCTATGTAGTCACGAATTGAGTCAACCCCTCCAAATATAGCACAAAATCTATCAAGACCAAATGCGATACCACCGTGTGGAGGTGCGCCATACTTAAATGCACCTAGTAGGAATCCGAACTGCTCCTCGGCCTCCTCTTTCGAGAAGCCTAGAACCTCGAACATACGACTCTGAGTCTCTGCCGAGTGGATACGGATAGAGCCACCGCCCACCTCAACTCCATTAACCACAAAGTCGTAGGCATTAGCCTTAACCTCACGTGGCTCACCAGTCATAAATTGCTCAAGATCCTCTGCTCTTGGTGCAGTGAATGGGTGGTGCATAGCGAAATACCTACCGCTCTCTTCGTCCCACTCTACCAGCGGGAAGTCTACAACCCACAGTGGTGCATATGTAGAGCCATCACGAAGACCTAACCTCTCGCCCATCTCTAGGCGAAGTTGGCATAGTCCATTTTGTGCCACCTTCTTACTTCCTGCAAGTACAAGGATTAGATCGCCCGCCTCTGCTCCAAGTTCACTAGCCCATAGCTTTAGTATATCTTGCGAAAAGAACTTATCTACGCTTGACTTAACTGTGCCATCTGCCTCTACTCTGGCATATATTAACCCTGTTGCTCCGATTTGTGGACGTTTAACCCACGCTGTTAGTTCGTCTAGTTGTTTGCGTGTGTAGCTTGCTGCACCCTTAGCGCAAATACCACCCACATACTCTGAGTTATCGAATGGAGGGAATCCCTCACCACGAAGCTCCTTACTGAACTCCGAAATACGCATATCAAAACGAATATCTGGTTTATCACAACCGTAATACTGCATTGCATCGCTATAACTCATCCTAGGGAACTTCTCTGCCTGAAGCTCAACGCCTAGTACATCTTTGAACATTGTACGAGCCATACCCTCAAATGTGTCGAGTACATCATCACGCTCAACGAAAGCCATCTCACAGTCAATCTGGGTAAACTCTGGTTGACGGTCAGCCCTTAAGTCCTCATCCCTAAAACATCTAACCACTTGGAAGTATCTATCGTAGCCACTAACCATCAGTAGTTGTTTGAATGTTTGTGGAGATTGTGGAAGGGCGTAAAATTGCCCCGGGTTCATTCTCGAAGGTACGATAAAGTCACGAGCACCCTCAGGCGTAGACTTAATAAGATATGGAGTCTCTATTTCGAGGAACCCTTGACCATCAAGGTATCGACGAGTAGCCTGTGTTAGCTTGTGTCTGAGGATCATATTGCGCTGAAGTGGCGCACGACGTAGATCTAAGTAGCGATACTGCATACGTAGCTCATCTCCACCATCACTTGTCTCCTCAATGGTAAATGGAGGAGTCTCTGCGCTGTTTAGTATAGTAATTCTACTGGCTAGTATCTCTATGTCACCTGTGGCTATCTTTGAGTTCTTACTCGAACGCTCACGCACTTCACCCTCAACCTGAACAACATACTCACGCCCAAGTGATTCCGCAATCTTTAGAAGCTCCTTTGGCGAGGTTTCATCCACAACAATTTGCGTAATGCCATATCGATCCCTAAGGTCAATAAATGCCATAGCACCAAGTGCTCTAACCTTTTGCACCCAACCCGCAAGGGTTACAACCTTTGAAATATCTGTCGAGCGAAGCTCACCACAACTACTAGTTCTATACATCTCTATACTCTATTATTTTTTATAAAATTATTTATCCAAAAACTCTAATATCTCTTGCGCTACTATTACTGCATCATACTGCGGTATAGTGGGATATGGTGTAGTGTCTCTAGCCCAACTATCTTCAATATCGTAGTAGTCATACCCAATAGGTAGGACTTCGTTTTGCTCGATGTAGTTGAAGAAGTATGCCCATCTCTTAGCATAAAGTTTTGCTACAACACCCCCCCATAGCCTATGCGCACTATCGTGCCTCTCGGCGATACTTCCTACTTCTTTGCAACCCCACGAACTAATCATAGTCTTTAGCCCGTAGCGGAGTTGGTCTCTCTGCCAAGGGTTCTTTCCTAGTGCCATTGCTCTTTGAATTTGGTTGCCGAGCATAGTTTCACGCTGCGAATTTAATAAATTATCTGCCAAAAGCATAGCCCTCAAGAAATTATTAGTTAGTTCTTTTAACTCTTCACGTTTGGCACGGCTGTATGCGTACTCAATTTTTTTGAGTTCTTCGTAGCCATAGTTGGATAGCACAGTTAGTGCAACTGCTACTAAATCACGCTGAAAATTCTTATTATCAGATAGCTCAAAGCGATTATCTACCATAATGCGTAGTGCATTTACTAACTGTTCTGGATTATAGTGCGGTTTGGAGGTTCCTCGACCACTTACACTTGTCACCCGTAGTGCTGGTCGTGCTGCGAATACCGATTCTGTTGCACCCCGTTGCTCAGAGTTATACTCAGGGCTGTAAATTGTGCTACTGAGTATATGCCATAACTCACGAATATCCAATGATTGTTTGCCGTAGCGAGCATCCGCAAAGCTCTCCAGCCAACTATCCATATCTATCTTATCCTCTATCCAAGGTAAATCGAAGATTAAATCGAGTAACAACTCATTACTCCCCACCACATCTATTGATGCACCCACGCCGCTAAGGCTTATTGATGCGCCACTCCCTTTGGCAAGAAGATACCCTCCTGTAATACGGTTAATATTACCATACAACCCCTCATTACCATCAAAGTTTCCACTGTAACTGTATATCCAGCTATGTCCTGCGAATCCCTCTGCTCTAGCTCTTATCGAAGAGTTATCCCCCCACTCAGGGAAAACGTCAACCCAGCTATCAATAACTATAACTTCACCACGAGGTATGTAGTCTATGGTTTCGAGTTTTGGGCTGCTATTACTAGTGCTTACAACCCACTTCGCTCCGATGTTACTACGCTTTATGGCGGCAAGTATAGAATCCCCAGCAACACGTGGTGATGCTGAACTATCGGCAACTCTCCCACTCACATAGTAATACTTAGACTTACCGTACAACTCCTCTGCATTTTCGTAGTAGAGCTTTGATAATATACTATAACTCTCGGATGCAGGGTCTAGAATATCGGGTGAGCAGATGCCACTCCAACTCCCTTGTTTAATTCTATCTCTTGAGTCAATATACGTGTCCTGTTGAGGCAATTCTGTGGGAATAAATCCCGAAAAACCCATAATCACAGGTGTCATTTCCCACTCATTACACATATCTATAACGGCAACACTCAATTCCGCCCTATGCTCCACAATCTCCATTGAGGTCGCCCCGCCAGCACCCTGTTCATAACCCTCGATTAACCCCTCTAGCCACCACCCCTCGTATGATGGGTGAGGAATCTTATCTATGAGTTGCTCTTGGCTATACCCCGCAGCTAACATAGTCTTATACCACAGCGATGTAGCACCTAGAGTTATAAGTGGCATATTTACTCCGTGAAGTGCCATTATATCTACTTCTAGTTGCCAACGCTCCTTAGTCCAAAAGGCGGTACTATGGCTTGCTGACCCTAGAGAGAGGTAGTATCGAAGGAGTTGATTGGTTGAGTGTCTTTCGCTCTGAGTTGGTATTGGTAGGTCTTTGAGCGAGGGTGTCGGGTTACTCCAACTAATCTGTATATTAGCATAGTAACGTAGATACCAATTAAGCCCCGTCGCCACACTTATCCAATTATTACCCGTTACCGATACCCTTTGTCCCTTTCGTCCTATCTCGAAGTAATCCTCGGGAGATCCTACATCTGTTAGTTCAAAGTGAAAGCTCCTAGATGCACCCCTTTCAATACGCTCTACTAGTGCGCTTACTGGGTTTGCAGAGCTTCGGCTACTGCCATACCCCTGCAAGATAGATATAAGGCATATGATGCAAATACAGAGCGTTCTGTTCATAACTTCAGCTTAAATATTAGTTGGTTGTGTAGGCATTCGTCCACTTACACCGTCAGCAATTTGTTGTGCTAATTGATCGACAGCCTTTTGTAGTTTTGAACCTATCATCATTTTATACATCATATTTAGCTCCACCTCGGCAACAACACGAAGGCGTGATTCGTACGGTGCCACTGCTTTGAGTTGTAGCCACATAGCAAATGGGATTGGGGACTCTGCCGCAATAACCTTGATGGTGTATCTACCCTCAACCTCGGAACTCTGCTCCTCCATAGCCTCCCTGTCCATCATCAGCGACATTGTGAAACCCTGTGCCTTAAACGAACAGGTGTCGGGTGTTGCTTCCCACTCCTCGACCTTGTCCTTAAGCATTGGGGTTAGGTTCTCGAAGCTACCAAGCGCAGTATATAATGCAGCGGCTGGCGCATTTGCCACCTGCTGTTTGCTCTCATATTTCATATCTTTTCTTTCAAACTAATGTTCTATTTTCCCCACTTCTCTGGCGCAAGTCTCCACTGTTTCAATGTCTCTACCTGCTTAGAACTAATGTATGAAGTCTCAACTGCCCCATCAATTAACGCTGAATAGTTAGAAAGTGTTGTAAGGTTAACGCCCGATTTTTTGAAATTTTCCTCCGCAATAGCAAATTCATACGTAAAGATTGCAACCATACCCAGTACCTCGCAACCAGCAGAGCGTAGTGCCTCGACAGCCGCAAGCGAGCTACCTCCAGTTGATATTAAATCCTCAACCACTACAACCTTCTGACCCTTCTCAAAGTATCCCTCAACTTGGTTCGAGAGACCGTGTGCCTTAGCAGACGAACGAACGTAGATAAACGGCTTACCTAGCACCTCTGCTGCACCTGCACCCCACGCAATTGCACCCGTTGCCACACCTGCAATTACATCGGCATCGGGATATAGCTCCTCGATAGTCTTTGCGAATGCCTCATAGATTGATGTGCGTACCTTAGGAAAGGAAAGTGCGGTACGATTATCGCAGTAAATTGGAGAGTGCCAACCACTCGCCCAAGTGAATGGATTTGCAGGGCTCAATTTAATTGCGTTAATTTGCAGTAGGGAATTAGCGATTGCTTTTTTCATTTCGTGACTGTTTGTATTTAAAATATTATTATTTAAGTATATATTATCCCACAAAGATAGCAAAAAATATGGAGAGCAAAAAAAGAATTATCAGAGCAGGTGGCGGACTAGTACTCAATGAGAGAGAGGAGATACTGATGATTTACCGCAGGGGGAGTTGGGATCTACCAAAGGGGAAGTTGGATGATGGCGAGACTCTGGAGTGTTGTGCACACCGAGAGGTTCGTGAGGAGTGCGGTATTGGTGAGCTGTGGGTAGGGCGTGAACTCTGTACCACTCAACATACCTACACCCACAATGGCGAGCATATTGAAAAACACACCTCGTGGTACCTAATGCTAGCCCCCGGTCAGCAGACTCTTGTGCCTCAGTGTGAGGAAGATATTGAAGAGGTAGTATGGGTGGATAATCAGAGAGCTAAGGAATTATTAGAAGTGGCGTATCCGACAATAAGAGAGGTGTTTGTAGCGTTTGATAAATATTTTAGCAAAGCAGAGACTAATGGCAAGTGATACTATTAAGGTTGAGGGCGCAAGAGTACACAACCTAAAGAATATTGATGTAGAGATACCTAGGTATAGCCTTACGGTTATTACAGGATTGTCGGGTTCGGGCAAGAGTTCGCTTGCTTTCGATACGATATATGCTGAGGGGCAACGTAGATACCTCGAAACTCTTAGCTCTTACTCTCGCCAATTTATGGGAGTTCTGGAGCGTCCTGATGTTGATAAGATTACGGGATTATCGCCTGTGATTGCCATCGAACAAAAGACTACTTCTAAGAACCCACGCTCCACAGTAGGTACTATTACTGAGATTTATGACTACCTTAGGCTGCTATTTGCCAAGGCATCTACGGCATACTCTACGGCAACGGGCGAGAAGATGATTAGTTATACCGACGAACAGATTGTAGGGAGTATCGAGAAGTTCTATGCAGGGCAAAAGGTGGCAATATTAGCTCCGATTGTAAAGGGTAGGAAGGGTCACTATCGTGAGACCTTTGAACAGTTACGCTCTAAGGGATTTCTCTACGCAAGAATTGATGGAGAGGTACGTGAAATGACCCCGGGATTACAGCTCGACCGATACACTAGACACAATGTAGAGCTGGTCATAGACCGCCTAAAGGTTGATACTGCAACTAGTGATAGAATAAATAAAAGTGTGCTTGATGCCTTTACCTATGGTAAGGGTACAATTGCGGTTGCTCCCTTAGTTCAGAGTGAGGATATACGATTCTATTCTCGTTCGTTGATGTGTCCGACCACTGGAATAGCATATGCAGAACCGCAACCAGCTACATTTTCGTTTAATTCACCCTTTGGAGCCTGTACTGCTTGTTCGGGATTAGGTTGGGAGAGGGTTTTTGATATATCGAAGATTATTCCAGATATGACTCTATCGATAGAAAAGGGTGCTATTGACCCACTAAAGAAGATGGGTAAAAACTCGTTGGTCTATGCTAAAATTGAGGCTCTATCACTTCGTTATGG
Source organism: uncultured Rikenellaceae bacterium (assembly GCA_964371395.1). Lineage (GTDB taxonomy): Bacteria > Bacteroidota > Bacteroidia > Bacteroidales > Rikenellaceae > Mucinivorans. The sequence goes on from CAYJLU010000004.1 coordinate 32,901, forward strand.
TTATTCTATGGGCACACCGCTCGATCAGTGGGATGATGATGCTATATCGTCGCTACTAAATGGAGAGACCGAACCGCTGAGGGTTAAGGCTCAGAGTGGAACAACTTATATGACCACGTGGGAGGGAGTGATGGCATACCTCGAACGCACACAAGCAGATGATGAGGGGTTAAGTAAGAGAGGGGCTAAGTGGAGAGAGCAATTTGTCCAGAGGAGGAAATGTTCGGTATGCGAAGGTACACGCCTACGTAAGGAGAGTTTAGCATTTAAGATTGACGAAAAAAATATTGCCGAACTCTCAGATCTAAGTATTGAGAGACTTAAGCAGTGGGCATTAATGATAGAGTCTAAGATGGAGCGTAAGCAGGCGAAGATTGCTCACGAGATACTTCAGGAGATTTCCTCAAGGTTAGGTTTTTTGGTGGATGTAGGGTTAGGTTATCTATCGCTTAGTCGTTCATCGGGGACGCTCAGTGGGGGGGAGAGTCAACGTATTAGACTTGCAACTCAAGTTGGTAGTAAATTGGTTAATGTTCTCTATATCCTTGATGAGCCGAGTATTGGACTCCATCCACGAGATAATATTCGACTCATTGAATCGCTAAAGTCGTTACGTGATGTAGGAAATTCGGTTATAGTGGTCGAACACGATGAATTGATGATACGTACCGCTGACCATATTGTAGATGTGGGACCATTTGCGGGTAGAAAGGGTGGTGAGATTCTATCGTCGGGGGGAATAGATAGCCTCTTGAAATCGGGTTCATTAACAGCTCAGTACCTTAATGGAGAGAGGAAGATAGAGCCACCTCAGCAACGCAGAAAGGGTAGTGGAGAGTGGTTGAGGCTTATTGGATGTAGTGGTAACAACCTCAAGGGAGTAGATTTAGAGTTGCCACTTGGATTGCTCGTTGCAGTGGCAGGTGTTAGCGGTTCGGGTAAGAGTACTCTGATTAACCAGACTCTAAGGCCTATACTGAGTCGAGAGTTCTTCAATAGTTATGATATACCCCTAGAGTACAAGAGTATTGAGGGTGTGGAGAATCTCGATAAGGTTATAGTTGTCGATCAATCGCAGATAACTCGCTCACCACGCTCAAATCCAGCGACATATACTGGAGTCTTTACCGATATTCGCAACCTATTTGAAAAGACTACCGATGCGCAAATGCGTGGATTTAAGGCCCGACGCTTTAGCTTTAATGTCAAGGGCGGACGTTGCGAACAGTGTAAAGGTGCAGGAGTTGAGACCATTGAGATGAACTTCCTACCTGATGTATATGTGCGCTGTAAGGTGTGCGATGGGCATAGATATAACCCTGATACACTTGCCGTGAAGTTCAAAGGATGTAATATTGATGAGGTACTATCGATGACCGTTAATCAAGCCACTGAGTTCTTCGAGTCACACCCTTCCATCCACTTAAAGCTAAAGGCTATGCAGGATGTAGGGCTAGGGTATATTGGTCTGGGTCAACCCTGTACAACTCTGAGTGGAGGTGAGAGGCAACGTCTAAAGTTATCTTCGGAGTTGGCAAAAAGAGATACAGGTCGTACACTCTACATACTCGATGAACCTACAACAGGCTTGCACTTCGAGGATGTCAAGGTGCTGCTCGAAGCCCTGCAAAAGTTGGTGGAGAGTGGTAATACGGTTGTAGTCATTGAACATAATACAGATGTAATTCGCTGTGCTGACTATATCATTGATATGGGACCAGAGGGCGGAGAACGAGGAGGAAATATAGTAGCTGTTGGTACTCCTAAAGAGTTAATCAAGAATAAAAAAAGTGCAACAGGACAATATTTAGCATAAGAATTATAGATTAGAAAAATGAGTAATAGATTTAAGAGCTTTAGTCCTTTGAAGGGGAAGGTCTTTATTGAGACTTACGGTTGTCAGATGAATATAGGCGACAGTGAAATTGTAGCCTCAATTCTCGGTAAGGCAAACTATGAGGTAATAGATAGTGTAAGTGGGGCAACTATGGTACTTATCAATACCTGTGCTGTGAGAGATAATGCTGAACAGAAGATATATAGTCGATTATTGGAGTTCCGTTCGGCAAAGCATAAGGGATTGATAGTTGGTGTTATAGGGTGTATGGCGGAGAGACTAGGTGAGGATCTTCTAGATATGGCGGATATAGTTATTGGCCCTGACGCATATCGTCAACTACCAAAACTTATCGAGGAGGTACGACAGGGTGGTAAAGGGCTAAATACTGAGCTTTCAACAACTGAAACCTATGCCGAGATTCAACCAATACGCTATGCAAGTAATGGGGTGTCGGCTTATGTAAGTATTATGAGGGGGTGTAATAACTTTTGCTCGTTTTGTGTTGTACCATACACTCGTGGCAGGGAGCGTAGCCGTAGTTCGCAAACAATAATATCGGAGATTCAAAACCTATTGAACACTGGCTATAAAGAGGTGACTCTTTTGGGGCAAAATGTTAATTCATACCGTGACGGAGATATTGATTTTCCGAAATTAATGGAGATGGTCGCACAGTTATCGCCCGAATTAAGGGTTAGATTCTCAACCTCACACCCCAAGGATTTAAGTGATGAGCTTATCGAAGTAATGCGAGTTAATCCAAATATTGCACGTTCGATACACTTACCAGTGCAGAGCGGTAGCAATACAATGTTAAAGGCTATGAATCGTAACTATACCATTGAGTGGTATATGGGTAGGCTAGAGGCTATAAAGCGTGCTATGCCTGATTGCTCAATATCGACTGATATTATCGCTGGTTTCTGTTCCGAGAGCGAGGATGACCATAGGGCAACTATTGAGATAATGGAGCGTGTTGGCTATGATTATGCCTATATGTTTGCATACTCTGATCGCCCGGGGACACGTGCTCATAAGGTTATGGAGGATAATATTGAGCACGATGTGAAGATTCGTAGACTAAATGAGATTATCTCTACTCAAAATTCACTATCTTTGAGACGTAATAGAGAGGATATCGGTAAGATATTTAGTGTACTTATCGAGGGTCACTCCAAGAGGGGTGAGCACCAACTTAAGGGACGTTCATCACAGAATAAGGTTATAATATTCGAGACAAAGGAAGGTCTTAAGGCTGGCGACTATGTAAATGTGCGAGTGGTGAGTGTCACCCAAGCAACCCTAATGGGTGAACTAGTGTAGAGAAGTTAAATTAACTATTTTAAGAAGGAATAAGTTATGGCAAAAATTATGGATCCAATCGTGGGTAAACTAATGGGGCTTAGATACAAATCCCATCCGTGGCACGGTATTAATATCGGCGAACAAGCCCCAAGTAGAATAATGGCATTTATCGAGATGGTATCCACCGATACTGTCAAGTATGAGGTTGATAAGGAGTCTGGATACTTAAAGATTGACCGTCCTCAGAAGTACTCTACAACTATTCCTGCTCTATATGGATTTATTCCTCAGACGTATAGTGGCGATAGAGTGGCACAGATAAGTAACAGTGCACTTGAACGTACAGATATTATTGGTGATGGTGACCCAGTGGATATATGTGTGCTTACTGAAAAGACCATTACTCACGGTGATATAATCGTTAAGGCAAAGCCTATTGGAGGTATGCGTATGATTGATAACACTGAGGCAGATGATAAAATTATCGCTGTTCTTTCTCACGATGCGCTGTATGGTAAGATAAACGATATTTCGGAGCTACCTCCTCAGGTTGTGGAGCGTCTAAGGCACTACTTCCTAACCTACAAGGATTTGCCGGGCGAGCAACGTAATGTCGAGGTGACCCATATATATGGTGCCGAGGAGGCAGCAAATATCATTAAGGCATCTATGGATGACTATTACGATCGCTTTCACAATCTAGAGGCGATGTTCAAGATATAGATACTACTCCAAAACAGGATATTGAGTTAGAATCCGCTACGACCTATCGATAGGTCGTAGAGTGCCAGAGCGGTATAGTAATCATATAGGCTGTCAATAGTTGATATTGAGGCCTCTATCCACGAGAGTTGTGCCCATAGTACATCAAGGATTGGCAAGCTCCCCTCTTGGTAACTAAAGGTACTAAGCGAGAGGTTTTCGGCAGCTATCTTTTCACTCTCTGCCGAGAACTCTACCTCTTGGAAACTCTGTTGGAGTTTTATTGTCGCAACATCTACTTCGGAGGCTATCGTTGTGGCAGCACTCTCTAATTCGAGTTGAGAGATTTCATAGTCTAGCTTAGACTTAGATACACTCTTTGACCGTGCTCCAAAGTTAAAGATAGGGGCTGAGAGTCGTAACCTTGCAGCACCATAATTTCTATTTTCAGCACCTATTAAATTTAGTGTAGGAGTGCCGTAGTTACCACTAACCTCAAGGTATAGTTTTGGGTTGAACCCAGAGCGTGTAACATCTATCTGCTCTTGGCTAGCTTCGCTAGCAAGCTCCTTTGCGAGGTAGTCACTCCTGCTGCTTAATGCATAGTCAATGCCTTGAAGATTTGGAAGTCCTCTAGGTATAGCCATTGTATCTGTGGGGTGATACTCAACAAGCGAGCTATTACCTAGCGCAGTGTTTAACTCCCTGAGCGATACTCGATATGCTCTACTAGCTTCGAGAAGCTGTAACTCTGCTTCATTGCGCCGTATTTCGACCATCAGTAACTCATTACGTGCCACTGCTCCCTCGTTATACTTTACAAGTATTGTGCTATACAATCCCCCTACAACCGCCACATACTGCTCACTTGCCTTGAGTTTCTCAAGAGAACTCAACACTGTGTAGTACGCCACAGTTGCGCTATATACAACCTCTTCTGCTACTCGACTCGACTCATATTCACTACGTGCTAACTCTAACTTTGCTTTACGACTCTGACTCGCAAGCCCCGAACCTATAATCGGTTGGGTTAACACCAACGCTGCATCATAGTTATAGTCACGTAACTCTAGGTTAGCCTCAGCACTATCCCATAGGTTATAAGCCGCATTTGCTGCAAGATCTAACGAGGGTAGGCGATCGCTTACGACCTCACGCCGACTATACTCGGCAATCTCCACATCCCGTAGGCTAATGTCGTAGAGCTGACTGCCCTCAATAGCTAATGCTCTACACTCCTCAAGCGATAAAGGTACTCCACTTTGAGCACGCACACCGCTAATTACCGAAAGTAGAGCTATGATTGATATTAATTTCATCTCTTTATCTGTTTATATATAGTAAATTTATTAATCTGCTATGCAATTTTACGCACAATGCAGAAGGTTACAGGGAGGATCAAAATTGTTAGTATTGTCGAGAAGAATAGACCTCCCATTATAGTGGCTGCCATACCTCCAAAGAGTGCATCAGAGAGCAAAGGTAACATCCCTAGAATCGTAGTGCCTGATGCCATAACCACTGGTACTATACGTGAGGTGGTAGCCTCTATGACGGCTTCAATTCTTGAGAACTTCTCATCTTTGAGGTTTATGGTGATCTGCTCGATAAGCACCACAGCATTTTTAATGTTCATACCGATTAGCCCTAGTAACCCCAATATGGCAAAGAAATCAAGGGTCTTACCACTAATAGCCAGCCCAGCCACAACCCCGATTAATATCAGTGGTAGCATTGCCAATATCACCAGCGGCGAACTGTAATTCCTAAAGAGTAATAGTAGGGTAATGAAGATGATAAGGGCGGTAAGCGGTACATTTTTAGCCAGTGCAGCATTGCTATCCTGCTGATTCTCCTGTTCGCCAAATACCTTCATTGTATAACCTTCGGGCAGTGTGCCGTCCATACGAGAACTCACGGCACTATAAACCTGATTGAACGCCTCTGCGCTATTAGCACCTATCAGAGGGTCGCACTGAGCCTTTATTACCCTAGAGCGATTGTACCTGCGAATTGAACTCCACTGATACTCCGTGGCGATAGTATCGAGAATCTGACCTAGTGGAACAATACTTCCAGAGGATGAAACCATCGGTGTAGAGCCAAGATCTGCAAGGTTATAATCTTCATACTTTACATCCTTTAATAGTATTGGGACAAGTTGGTCGCCATCTCTTAATTGACCAACAGTAATCCCCGAACTTACCATAGAGGTGTACTGTGCCATCGAGGTACGGGTAATACCTGCACTTGCGCCATCAACCTGTGAATATATAGGGTTTAGAACAGCTACTCTATTGCCCCAACTACTACGAACATCACCGACCAATGAACACCCCTCGATAATCTCAATAGCCCTTGTGCCTAACATCTGAAGTGTATCTATATTCTCGCCTATGAACCCTATTTCAATAGTTGCCTCAACGGCAGGAGAGAGCTTAAAGAGCGAACTGCGAACCAACATATCAGGTAAGTTCTCTTTTGCCCATATTGCTGTTCTACGCTCTATCTCCGCACTACCATCTGCACTATGTAGCTCCACTAGCAGATTCCCCACGTTAGCCTTTGGTCCTATCGATGTACTTGCCAGATAGTAACGAAGTGGTGAACTACCTACACTCATTGATACTCGCTTCACCTCGCTTTGCTCCGTGAGCCAATCAACCAGTACGTTCATCTGCTGCTCGGTATCGTAAATAGAGTAACCATCAGGAAGTATGCAATCTGCCCTAAAGTATGGCTTGTCCATTGATGGAAAGAAGCTCTGTGGAGATTTTGACATAACCCATAGTGAGGCAATAAATAGAACTATAACCGTTGAAATAGTAACCCATCTCCAACGAATCAAAGATTGTAATACAGAGCGGAATATTGAGTAAAACTTTGAACCATAAGGCTCTTTGCCACTACTCTTTGTATCTGTACTCTTTAAGATAAAGTTGCCAAATAGCGGAGTTTGGCTTAGAGCTAATAGCCAACTCAACCCCAAAGATAGCGCAAGTACAATAAAGAGCGGCTTGACAATTTCAGCAGTAGCCGACGGAGCCAAATATAGTGGAAGGAATGATGCTATTGCAATAATAGTAGCCCCTAGAAGTGCCCACTGTGGATCAGTCGCTGCTCGAATAAGCGCATCTCTACGACTCATACCTCGACGAATATTCTGTTGTGCATTATCACTCACCACAATGGCATTATCCACCAACATACCCATTGCTATGATAAACCCTGCAAGCGAGGTGCGATTAAGCCCAGTGTCTAAAACCAACATCAGTAACATTGTACCCCCTATCGAAAATAGTAGTGAAGAGCCTATAAGTAAACCTGCCCTCCAACCCATAACAAGGAGTATAATGGAAATTACAATCAGTAGCGACTCAATGAGATTTAGTATAAAACCAGCATTAGCCTCACTTGCAATCTTATCCTCAAGATACAGTGGTACTATCTCAATGCCAACAGGTATTTGAGACTCTAACTCCTCTAATCTCTCTGCCACTGCACTACCGCTCTTTACTACATCGTAACCCAACTGCGTAGAGACACCAAAGGCAATGGCATCTCTGCCGTCGACTCTAAATATTGTTGTTGCAGGCTCTATATACCCTCGCTCTAACTCAGCTATATCGCCTAGGCGTACCTCTGCGCCATCGACAGTTGTAATTAACTGTGAGGCTATATCATAAATGGTCTTATAACCACCCACAGCATCTATGGTTAGATTCTGAACCCCTGCACGCTGTACACCACTCGATACGACACTATTCTGAGCGGCGAGTATAGTGGTCAGAGAAGCTGGTGACATTCTCATCGAAGCAAGAGTTGACAGAGGAATATATATGTTGATAACCTCACGCTGAAGCCCAAATAGTGCAACCTTTTGTACACCTGAAATTGTAGATATCTCACGTCTAATGATCTCGCTCCAGTGACGTAGTTCGCTCTGAGTATAACCCTCGTCTGCTACTAGTCCATAGTAAATCCCAAATACATCACCGAAGTCATCACTAACTCTAATAGTTGATGCCTCGGAGGGTAATTGGCTCTGAATTGTAAGGGTTTTACGCCTGAGTTCATCCCATCGCTGAGGTATCACCTCGGCTGGGGTTGCTGGATCAAGCTCGACAATAATCTTACAACTAGAGTAATACGCATCAGAGTTGATCTTGTAGAAACCCGTAAGGCTCTGTACTTCACGCTCAATAGGCTCTACAATTAGCTCCTCAACCTCACTAGGGGTTGCACCCGGATAACTTACCGTTATTACTGCCTGCTTTATAACAAAGGGCGCATCCTCTTTCTTCTCCAATGAATCAAAGGAGATTACCCCACCTATGAGCAACACCGCAAAAAAGAAGTAGAGCACCTTAGGGTTTGAGAGTGAAAATTTTGCTAAGTTCATAATCTTGTAAATATTTTTATTAGTGCTCAATTATAGGGGCTTAACAACTTGCCCCTGACTAAGGCTATTAACCCCAGCTGTAACTACTAATTCTCCGCTGTTGAGTCCACTACGTACTATTGCAGTGTCCTTGCCGATAAGTCCCTCAAGGACTACTATTCTACTAGCTACACTCCCTGACTTAGGGTTATACACCCATACGGAACGCTGCGAGGCGTTAAGTGCATCTGCAAATATGGCACAGAGTGGAACTATTGTATAGTCACCCTCGGTTAGTGATCTATTTACCTCTACTCGCACTCTACAACCAAGACCTGCTACATACCCTAACGACTGTGGATTAAACTTACTATCGGTTAGTTTAAGGGTCACGGGAATTCCTGCACCATCTACCGAAGCGTCTACCACTTCGCTCACCTCCGCACTAAAACTCTCGCTGCCAACTACTACCGAAAATGAATCCTTGAGCAAAGTTAGTGAAATATCGCTATGGGGTAGTGTAAATTCTACATCTAGAGAGCGAGGGTCAATTAATTTACAGATACTCTGTCCCGCCACCACCTCGGCGTAGTCTGAGACATACTTAGCCTCTATCGAACCGCTAAATGGTGCTTTAAGCTCAGTATTTGCTAATTCTCTCTCTGCGTATAGGTAACGTGCTCGACTAGCCTCATAGGTAGACTCTGAAATTTCATATTCCTGAAGTGATATTGCGCCACGTTTCAACAACCTTCCGCTACGTTCATAATTAGCCTTTGAGGTTTGATACATAGATTTCTCTGCCTCTAGCTTTAACTTGTAGTCGGATGGTAAAATCCTTGCTAAAACTTGACCCTTACGAACTTTCTCACCAGTCTCAATATTAAAATCTTGAATTGTGCCACTAACAGCAAATGCTAATTCACTCTGTTCGCTAGCTTCAAAACGACCTATAAATTCTCGACTATAAAGGCTTAGAGGCTCTACTTCGGCGAGTTTAACTGGTCGGATGGTCTTTATAGGAGTATCTGTATCCCAACAAGCAGTTAGTAGCAGTAATAGTAGTAGTAAATAGTTGTGTTTCATAGTAGTATTAGTATGTTATATTTTAGAACACCTTGTATTTTTGTATGCAAAAATCGTACCTGAGTAATATAATTTGGGGGGGGGATATTGATGCGTGGTGTAATAGAGTAATAAAAAGGAGTGAGCCTGCAAGGCGAAC
>CAYJLU010000005.1:0-42042 GCA_964371395.1 uncultured Rikenellaceae bacterium
TTCTAAGTCATTTACTACTCTCTGACTAATAGAATATCTTAAACTCCCAGCCACCTAGATTATGGTACGTGTCTGAGCTTAGCGAAACTTTCTCCTCGGAGCCTAACAGATTGTACTGCCCCGTAAAATCCTCATCATAGAACTGCACGTCAATTGGATCGTTATGGAGGTTAAAAATACCTATTACTACTCGACCTGCTACCTTACGTTTAATGGCAAATACTTGCCACGGTTTATTATTATCTATACCGATAAGGTCACCACCTCTATCGCCTGCCTCAAGTGCTGGATGAGAGTGCTTTAGGGCGCATAGTTCAGTGTATAGTTTTGTGAGGGATTTGCCTCGAGAGCTATTTGATAGCTTTTCCCACTCTATTGTATCTCTATCGAAAAATTGGAGTGTACGGTCATTTCCCACCTCTTGACCAGAGTATATCAGAGGTGTTCCGCTCAGCAGGAAGGTTAGCGCAGCTAATGCTTCTGTACCTGCTCCTAGTCGTTCAATAGCACTTCCGTTCCAAGAATTTTCATCGTGATTAGACGTAAAATGCATACGGTGAACTCCATAGTCATAGATACTATTCTCATAGCCAAGTCGTTCACCTAGGGTATAACAATTTGCCTGTCCCTTTGCAATACGTCCTAGGATGTGATGCTCTTCCCACGCATACGTAGCATCGAATGCTGAATGAAACTCAGGTCCTTCAGCCTCGGCCAACATATATAGCTCTCTATCTTGACTCTCCACCACTTCGGCTAGTTCGGACGTTGCCCTTTGCCAAAAATCAAGAGGTACTAACATAGCCATATCACAGCGGAAACCATCGATGCCAATCTCTTCAACCCAATATCTCATAGATGCTATCATCTCATCTTGCATATCTTTATTGGCATAGTTGAGCTTTGCGGTATCGCTCCAATCGAATGGAGTTACAATCTCACCAAGATCGTAGTTCCATTCATACCAATCGGGATGCTGCTCAACCCACTTAGCATCTCTGGCAGTGTGATTAGCTACCCAGTCCACAATTACATACATTTCCAACGAGTGAGCACAATCAACAAATGCTTGAAAATCCTCAATCTCTCCAAATTCTGGATTAACTGCACGATAATCTGCAATTGAGTAGTATGACCCGAGTTCACCCTTACGCCTCTCAGCCCCAATCGGGAATATAGGCATAAGCCAAATTATATCAACTCCCATTGCTTTTAGCCGTGGCAGGTGTTCAATCGAGGCTCTAAATGTTCCCTCAGGGGTCATCTGTCTTGTGTTTAACTCATAAATCACGGCTCTTGAAGCCCAAGACGGATGGTTCTTTACTCCTCGATTCACTCTATATATCATACTTCCCATAGTAATAAAAATTATTTGTTTTTAAGAATATTTTAAGCTCTTATGTCAACTCCCCAGTTCAATTTTTTGCGCAGTGTATCATAAAAACTTCTCTGTTTTAGATTAATCAGGCGTAGTTTATTTGGGGATTTTGATATAGTAAATTTTTGGTCATTATGCGCTTCATAGCGAGTATTATCAACTGTTATGATCACTCCATCCTCGAACCGTGAACGCACAGTGATCTCTACTGTTGAGCTATCAGAGATCACAAGCGGGCGAAGCGATAGGTTGTGTGGTGCCACTGGTGAGAGAATAAAGCAAGGCGAATTTGGGGTAATAATGGCTCCACCTACACTCATCGAATATGCTGTCGAACCCGTAGGGGTTGAGAGTATTACTCCGTCTGCCCAATATGAGGAGACCTCAATTCCATCAATTACTATATCTATCTCTATCATTGCAACGCCTGAGCGTTGAGCCGTAAATTCATTGAGTGCTTCCCAGTGATTATCAACGCAGTGGCTTTTAACCTCAATCATTGTACGCTCCTCAAGGGTATAGTTACCGCTTTGTAGTGCTATGATAGCTTCTGAGATTTCATTAAGATTTACTGTGGCTAGAAATCCAAGTCTCCCACTATTGATACCCAGTAAAGGAGGGCATCCATCTATTGAACATCCAGCACTAATCTGCCGCACGCTATCAAGTAGTGTTCCATCGCCACCAAGAGTAATAACAGCATCATAACCACAATCGATCGATTCTGGATTAATCACATAATCCATACTGTGAGAGGATATAGTGTCTGTTAATTCCCCAATTTTCGGATTATTGGGGTAAGTAAATATGGCGACTTTCATATTTTTTTTATATATTTGTAAATTATAAGTGCTATCTACATATAGACACAAAGATAAAAATTTTTAGTGAAAATTCATAATAAAAAGATGGTTAGACTAAGCGTAAATATAAATAAAATCGCAACTATTAGAAATGCAAGAGGTGGTGATGTTCCTAATCTAGTGCAGGTTGCACTAGATGCTGAAATTTTTGGTGCTCAAGGCATTACAGTTCACCCACGCCCCGACCAAAGGCATATCCGCTATGATGATGTGAGGGACCTAAAGGCTGTGATAACCACCGAATTTAATATCGAGGGCTACCCTACTGAAGATTTTATTGAATTGGTATGCGAGGTATTACCTGCACAAGTAACACTAGTTCCAGATGCGCCAGATGCTATTACCAGCAATGCAGGTTGGGATACTGTTACTCACCGTGAATTTTTAAGTAAAGTCGTCGCTCGCTTTAAGGCAATGGGGATTCGCACCTCTATATTTGTGGATGCTAACCCTACAATGATTATTGGGGCAAAGGAAATCGGAGCTGATAGAGTTGAGCTATACACCGAGCCGTATGCAGTTGGATATAAGTCTGGGGATAAGCAGCAGGCAATAGCTCCATTTATAGAGGCTGCTCGTACTGCCATTGAGTGCGGCCTAGGGTTAAATGCGGGGCACGATCTTAATCTAGAGAACTTAAGATACTTCGCAGAGAATGTCACTGGACTAGACGAGGTTTCCATAGGTCACGCCCTTATCTCTGATGCTATCTACCTAGGGCTAGAGAATACAATTTCACAATACCGCCACTGCTTAGATGTATGATAGATAGAGTTGAACTTAATAATAACACACTCAAACTAATAGGTTCACTTGCCGATGATATGGAGCTTAGTGCCTATGTTGTGGGCGGTTATGTTCGAGATTACTACCTCCGCAGAGATCTAACAGATATTGACGTTGTGGTAGTTGGTTCGGGAATTGAGCTAGCTACAAGACTTGGTAAGGAGTTAAATCGAAAGGTATCTGTTTTTGAGAATTTTGGTACAGCAATGGTTCGTACCGATGATGGTGAGATAGAGTTCGTAGGCGCAAGAAAAGAGAGCTATCGAGCAGATTCACGAAAACCAATCGTAGAGAATGGAACACTAGAGGAGGATCAACAGCGTAGAGACTTTACCATTAACGCTATGGCATTTTCTCTAAATAAGGCAACGTATGGCAAGTTAGTTGACCCATTTGAGGGTATGGAGGATTTGGAGGCACAACTTATTAGAACGCCACTTGATCCCGACACTACCTTCTCAGATGATCCGCTAAGGATGTTACGTGCCATTCGTTTTGCAACTCAACTAGATTTTAATATTTGGCAAGAGACCTTTGATGCTATTGGGCGGAATGCTCATAGACTCTGGGAGACGACCTCAAGAGAGAGAGTAACGGGTGAGTTCCTAAAGATTATGAACTCAAAGAATCCCGCACGAGGCATTAGGTTGTTGGATGAATCTGGGTTGTTGGATTTTGTATTTCCAGAACTAGTAGCCTTAAAGGGTGTTGAGCGTATTGGTAGACACGCCCATAAAGATAATTTTGAGCATACACTTCAGGTGTTAAGCAATGTAGCTGATAAATCTGAGAATATTTACCTACGCTATGCCGCTCTGCTCCACGATATTGCAAAGCCACGCACGAAACGCTATGATAATCGCCTTGGGTGGACTTTTCACTCACACGAGGTAGTTGGTTCAAAGATGGCGCAAAAGATATTCAGGGAGCATCGACTACCGCTTGGGGCTGAGTTAAAGTATGTACAGAAACTTATATTTCTACACCTCAGGCCTATAATCCTAGCCGAGGATATAGTTACTGATTCAGCTGTGCGTCGCCTACTATTTGAGGCTGGAGACGATATTGAAGATCTAATGCTACTTTGCGAGGCGGATATAACAAGTAAGAATGATGCAAAGGTGCAACGCTACCTACAAAACTTTGCACTTGTACGTGAGAAGCTAGTAGAGATTGAACAGAAGGATAAAATTCGGAACTTCCAACCACCAATTGATGGTGCATTAATTATGAAGATCTATGACCTAGAGCCTTGTTCGGTTATAGGTGAGATCAAAAATATTATAAAAGATGCTATCTTAGAGGGTGAGATTCCAAATGATTATGATGCGGCTTATCTTCTAATGGAACGACTTGCCGAGGAGCGAGGAATTGTCAAGCGATGAGAACACCAGAGTTTCTTTCACTCGTTGAGAAATATATTGATTGCGCCCCTACTGAGGTTGCAATTCGTAGTGGTAACTCCGAGTTAGCAACAACTATAAAGTATCTGCAACGTGCACGTACTAAATTGCCTACATACTTTAAGCACAGATGTATTATCGATGGTCAACTCTTCGAGCAGTGCTCATCAGAGGTAACAGCATCGGCTAAATTTGATGGTATAACGGGAGATTTAGCCGTAGATCTAACCTGTGGTCTCGGCGTAGATAGCCTTGCTTTATCTCCACGCTTCAATAAGATTATATCTATTGAGATAGATCAAAAGAAAGCTACAACTGCTATCGATAATTTTGCTTCGATGGCTGTGAATAATATTGAGGTGAGGTGTAGTTCTGCCGAGGATTTTTTGGATGTAATGCTAGGTGATGGGTTGCGAGCAGATTTAATATTTATTGATCCGTCAAGGGTAAAGGGAGGTGCAAAGGTATATTCACTGGAGGATAGTTCACCAAATGTAGTAAATTTACTACCTAAACTCAAGGTGCTGGCAAAGAGAGTAATGATAAAGCTATCGCCACTCTTTGATGTGGAAGAGTGCTTTAGGATCTTTGGTAACGAGTCTAAGGTAAGTGTTGTTAGTTCCGATAGGGAGTGTAAGGAGGTATTAGTGGATATTTCAAGTGGTGTAATTGCCACTGAGGATAAATCCATAGAACATATAGTAATAGTTCGTAATGAAGTAAGGCTATATAGTGTACCCTACCACCAACATAGTAAGTACCAAAGACTAGAGAAGCTAGATGATGCTCACTATATCTATACCCCTGACGTGGCGTTCTATAAGGCTCGTACGGTGGAGAACTATATTGCTCAGATAGCAAATAATATATCCATTCACTTCGAGAACTATATCTTTAGTAAAGATAGACTACCCGACTCATTTGAGGGTGTAGGCTACCAGATTAAAGAGATTATACAATATAAGCCTAAGATTTTTAAATCATTAGGTATCAATAGAGCGATACTCCACCTTAAAACATTTCCGTATAGCCTAGAGAAGGTTAAAGGTGAGCTAAAAGTTAAGGAGGGTGGAACTGGTGTGCATCTATTCTTTACCACGGTGGATTCACGAGCAGTTATAGTTATTGCCAGTCCGCTATCCCCATAAGTAATAGTATATTTGCTTATAAAATACCCATATGTAGTAATTGCACGTAGAGTGAATTAACCCTACATTTGTTAATAAAAACAACTTTAACAAAAACAATTAAAAACTATGGCAAACGTAACAATTTTTTATGGCTCTTCGACGGGCAACACCGAAAGTGCAGCACAACAAATCGCTGATGGACTTAGCGCACACAGCGTGAATATAGTAGATGTATCGAGTGCATCACAGAGTGATTTTGAGGCTGCTGAAAGTCTTATCCTTGGTACTTCAACTTGGGGTCTTGGTGATATTCAAGACGATTGGGATGGTGCTCTCTCTGCGCTTAAGAGTGCAAACCTCTCGGGTAAGAAAGTAGCTCTATTTGGTCTTGGCGATTCGGGTTCTTACTCTGATACATTTGTTGATGGTATGGGTGATCTATATGAGGCTGCAACTGCTGCTGGTGCTACTGTTGTAGGCTCAACGGCTACGAGTGGCTACTCTCACTCTGCATCAAGAGCTGAGGTTAATGGCGAATTTGTAGGTCTTGCCCTTGATGATGATTCATACAGCGAGAATGATCAACGCATCGCAGATTGGACAGCGTCGATAACATCACAACTCTAAGTCACAATGCAGGTATTGTGCCACCATATATACGAGTATAAGAAGGGATTGAGGCATTTGGTACTCCACACTATGAAGTTAACGGAGAGGGATGCTGCTGAGGAGAAGTTAACACGATATAATATAGAGTATATGGTAGTTAAGCTCAATAACGGAAACTTCAATATCTTCTTCGGACAGAGGCAGTGTGTCGATGTAGTACGTTCATTTGGCAATGTTCCCCTTAACCATCTAACAGTAGAACAGGACTTTATGTTGGGTATAATGTTAGGGTATGATAGGTTGGCACAATGCGATAGATACCTAAAGAAAAATAGTATGGGATCGTTTTGCAACGATCCCAATACATAAATATTTTTCAATTTTTTAAGTCAGAGCAAGAATAGAGAATTATAATACACTTAAACGCATAGAGTGAGCATATAAACAAGAAAATGCTCACTCTATGTGTATGTTACATATATCTCTTAATGACTCCCACAACCACATCCGGGGCTATGTACGATTTCATTCACTGCACCAACTAACTCTACCTTTGTGGGTAGGGATTTAAATTGCCCAGTTAACATACCCTGAGAGTTTAGTACCATAATATAACTATCCTTAATACTCTTCTTTACTCCCAACATCTTTAGTAATTTATCCTCTCTGCTATCCTTTACGTCTACAATAACTACATTGGCTCTGTTTTTTAATTCTGATTTCACCTCCTCACACAGAGATATTGCCTTGTTATTTGTTTTAAAATCAGCATTTGTAAAAATTACCATAACAGGTATATGGAGATAGAGTGAGTATGATATATCATTATACTTTGGTGTTGGTATAAGGTCTATAATAGTCTTTTTTGTTGCCTGTTTCTCGGTTATCCCCCCAATTAATAATCCCTTTGATGAAAATATCAGTACAAGAGGTGCTGAGATTTCATCTATCTTATACTCTGCAACAATTTCACTGTTTTCTTTATCATTACAATCGATTTCAATAACTTCGACATCCTCCAATTCATTGGCTATGGAGTGCACTAAGTCCCTTAGCGAACTATTAGTACTCTTCCCTTCGGTTACTAGCATTAGCACATTATCCTTATTGAGTTGTGCTAGTTTCATCTGTCGCTCCACAGAGCTACTACTCTGCCCAGAGGCACTACCAGTTGAAATTGTCATCGCCGAAAATACTGCAAGCAGCAATAATATACGTCCCATCTTCTATTATGTTTTTCTATAAAGTTAAAATCACTCTACATTAAAGATCTTCTCTATATCAGAGATCTTGGGGACAATTCCTCGTATAACAACCTTACCGTCGATAGCAACAGCAGGGGTTAAGTAACAATCGAACTTTGTCATCTCTGATATATCTTCAACCTTTGAAAGCTCAACATCTAGCCCATAGCTATCTATAACGCTCTTAATACGAGCGAAAGTCTTTCTACATTTATTGCATCCAAGCCCTATAACTTCAACTTTAGTCATCTTATTAAGATCTATATTATATAGTTACAAAATTGTTGCCAGACCATACGTCTAATATATACAAAAAGATGTTCAAATGAGTAATCTTTCGCTAGAAGAGTTCTCCAGAGGTTGCAGGAGCTGTTATTGCTAGGTGTTCATAAGCCGCAGCTGTTACCTCTCGACCTCGTGGTGTACGTTTTAGGAATCCCTCCTTAATGAGGAACGGTTCGTAAACCTCCTCTATTGTGCCTGCATCCTCCTCGACAGCTGTTGCAATGGTTGTAATACCCACAGGACCACCACCGAACTTCTCGATAACTGCTCTTAGGATTCTATTGTCCATCTGGTCAAGTCCACGCTTATCTATATTCAGTGCACTGAGTGCTCGACGAGTAATCGTAAGGTCAATTGTTCCATTACCCTCAACCATAGCAAAGTCACGCACCCTACGCAGTAGCGCATTGGCTATACGTGGCGTTCCTCTCGAACGGCGTGCAATCTCATCAGCTGCACTTCCCTCAATCTCTATTTCGAGTATAGAGGCTGAACGCTCTACAATTTTCTTAAGCGTAGCAACATCATAGTACTCCAAGTGGCACTGAATCCCAAATCTAGCTCGTAAAGGTGAAGTCAACAAACCACTTCTGGTAGTAGCACCAACGAGGGTAAATTGCTTTAACTTAATCTGCACTGAGCGTGCCGCAGCACCCTTATCCAACATTATATCAATGACATAATCCTCCATCGCTGAGTATAGATACTCCTCCACTATGGGGCTAAGTCTGTGAATCTCATCAATAAACAACACATCTCCCTCACCAAGTGAAGTAAGCAATCCCGCTAAATCTCCGGGTTTATCGAGCACAGGGCCAGATGTCACCTTCAGAGAGACACCTAGTTCATTGGCTACGATATTTGCAAGTGTAGTCTTACCCAACCCCGGGGGCCCGTGTAGCAGGGTATGATCTAGTGCCTCATCACGCATTATTGCAGCCTTGATAAAGATACGTAGATTCTCCACTATCTTGTCCTGTCCCGAAAAGTTTTCTAGGGCTGCAGGGCGAATCTCTTGGTCAAGATCATCTTGGCGTGTAACCTCTATTTCACGAATTTCACTCACCTACTCCACATATTTTAGACTCATATCTATGCTCTTAATCTGGTGTGTAAGTGCGCCTACTGATATGAAGTCAACGCCACACTCGCCATATTCCCTTAGATTGTCAATGGTAATACCTCCTGAACTTTCAATCTCAGCACGACCAGCAATTCGCTCAACAGCAATACGTGTATCCTTCACACTAAAGTTATCAAGCATAATCCTATCTGCCCCACCCGACGCAAATACCTCATCGATATTGTCTAGTGAACGAATCTCAATCTCAATCTTCAGATTTTCCTTATTGTGTTGCCCTAGGTACTCTCTTGTAGATATTAGTGCATTAGCAATACCACCAGCAAAGTCAATGTGATTATCCTTGAGCAGAATCATATCAAACAACCCCATACGGTGGTTCTCTCCCCCGCCAATCTTAACTGCCATCTTATCCAGAGCACGCATCCCCGGGGTAGTCTTTCTGGTGTCTAGCACTTTGGTCTTAAGTCCCTTTAGTTCATCGGCATAGATTGCAGTTTGAGTAGCTACTCCACTCATTCTTTGCATAATATTCAATACAATCCTCTCGCTTTGAAGTAGTGTTCTCACAGTACCCTTAACGTAGAATGCTATATCACCTACCTTTACTCGACTGCCATCTTCAATTAACCTCTCGAACTCTACTTCACTGTCAAGGCGCATAAACACTCTACGTGCAATCTCCACCCCCGCAATCACACCCTCTTGCTTGACCAGAAGGTGCATCTTTCCGCATTTCTGAGCAGGAATTGTCGCAAGAGAGGTGTGATCTCCATCGCCTATGTCCTCTGCAATAGCAAGCTCTATTAATTCGTCAATGTATCTATCAAAGTTCATAACCTATTAATTTCTAAGGATTATACTAATTTTTCAAATAGTCTACGCATTGACACCTCGCCCTCAACAAGTGATTGAAGTTCTGAGATTTTAATGCGTTTTTGTTCCATAGTGTCCCTGAAACGAACCGTTACACACTCATCCTCCAGTGTCTCAAAGTCTACTGTTACACACAGCGGAGTGCCAATTGCATCTTGGCGACGGTAACGTTTACCAATTGAGTCCTTTTCGTCATATTGAACCGCATAATCAAACTTAAGATTATTTACAATCTTATTTGCAACCTCCGCAAGTTCTGGTTTTTTGATAAGCGGTAGCACAGCAACTTTAACTGGTGATAGAGGTGCTGGAATAGCAAGCACTGTACGAGTATCGCCACCTTCGAGGGTCTCCTCCTTGTATGATGCCGATAATACCTGAAGGAACATACGGTCTACACCTATGGAAGTCTCCACGACATATGGCACATAGCTCTGACCTCGTTCTGCATCATAGTATGTAATCTTCTTGCCCGAGAACTCAGAGTGGCGTGATAGGTCATAATCTGTACGAGAGTGAATACCCTCAACCTCCTTAAATCCAAATGGGAATTCAAACTCAACATCAGAGGCAGCATTGGCATAGTGAGCTAACTTTAGGTGGTCGTGGAAGCGATAGTGCTCATCGCCAAATCCTAGTGCACGGTGCCATCTCATACGAAACTCTTTCCAGTGGTTGTACCACTCCATCTCCGTGCCGGGAGCAACAAAGAATTGCATCTCCATCTGCTCGAACTCTCTCATTCTAAATATAAATTGGCGAGCTACAATCTCATTACGGAAAGCCTTACCAATTTGGGCAATTCCAAATGGAATTTTCATACGCCCACTCTTCTGTACGTTAAGAAAATTCACGAATATTCCTTGAGCAGTCTCTGGACGTAGATACACAACCGATGATGCGTCAGAGGCAGCTCCCATTTGAGTCGAAAACATAAGGTTAAATTGTCGAACGTCAGTCCAGTTGCGAGTACCGCTAATTGGGCAGACAATTTCGCACTTCTCGATAAGCTCCTTTACTGCCACTAGGTCATTTTCGCCAAGTGCACGAGCCATCTCGGTCTCAACCTCCTCAATCCTCTTCTTAATATCCTGTACTCTACCGTTGGTCGATAGGAACATCTCCTGATCGAAGTTTTCAAAGCGTTTCTTAGCCTTTACTACCTCTTTATTTATCTTGTCCTCTTGTTTAGCTATCCATTCCTCAAGTAGAACATCTGCACGGTAACGCTTCTTTGAGTCCTTATTGTCGATTAGTGGATCGTTGAATGCTCCGACGTGCCCTGATGCCTCCCACACCTTTGGGTGCATAAAAATAGCCGCATCAATACCCACAATATTACTATGCAACTTAATCATAGAGTCCCACCAATAGCGTTTAATGTTATTTTTGAGTTCAACACCTAATTGACCATAGTCATAAACTGCCGAAAGTCCGTCATATATCTCCGAGCTTTGGAAGATAAGTCCATACTCTTTTGAGTGCCCAATAAGTTTCCTAAAAAGTTCTTCTTGTGTCATATTATTATGAATTTTTATGTATATTTCTTGGTATATTTTTACAAAAGTACAAATTTTTTTTATATCTTTGCAACAATATTTTTATATATTGTGTGTAACTCACTTCCTAACATTAATTAATTTATAACTTTAAAAAGATGAAAAAATCACTTTTACTTCTTTCTGCCGTAGCAATGTTAGCTATGGTATCTTGTGGAACTACTGAGCCTAAGGCTGAAACTAAGGCTGAAACTAAAGCAACTGAGGTAGTTGACTCAACTGCTAAATGTGCTTCTACTTGCGGTACAGTTGCAGACTCAACTGCTAAATGTGCTTCTACTTGTGGTACAGTTGCAGATTCAACTGCTAAATGTGCAGTAGATTCAACAGCAAAATGCGTTGTAGACTCAACTAAAGTAGAGGCTGCAAAATAGTTTAAGCCACTATTTTAAATCATTCAAAAAAGGAGGATTGCTTCACGATATTCAAGTTGAGCAAACCTCCTTTTTCTATTGCAACTAATTATGTTTAAGGATATTTTATTGGTAGCCTTAGGTTCGGCAATAGGCGGTGCACTTCGCTATTTAGTTACCATTGCAGGGCGAGCAATTCTACCGCAATCCTTTCTATTATTAAGCACACTAACGGTCAACCTATTAGGTAGCTTTATAATTGGCATTGTGCTTAGTCAATTCTCAAATTCTGAATTAAATCATCCTCTTCGGCTACTTATAGCCATTGGTTTTTGTGGTGGGTTCACAACTTTTTCTACATTTTCTGCTGAAAATTTATCGCTCCTTCAATCTGGTAGTTTTTTGACGTTTACACTCTATACACTCGCTAGTTTAATACTGTGTATTGCTGGGGTGTGGGCGGGAATTTTGCTGTTTAAGTAGTACCGTTAATTCTATAAAAAATTCAAAAACAGTGTTTTTTGTGTAAAAGTCCTGTAAATTTACTACCTTTGTGGCTAGTAATTACAAACAACATTAGATGAAATTCCTGATAATCTGCACAATACTACTTCTATCGACTCCTTCAAATGGGTATGGAAGTAAGCCTTGGGTGTCGCCAAAACAGATTAATCTTGGTCAAGTGCATAGTATCACAAAAGTAGTCTTTTATTTGCATAATGATACTCCAGAACCACTTGTTGTCACTAAAGTTGAATCTAGTTGTGGATGTACAAAACTTGAGTATCAGAGAAGCCCTATTGCAGTTAGCGATAGCACCAAATTCTCACTTAAATATACTCCACAAAACGACGAAATAGGAGTATTCTATAAAACTATAAAAATCTTTACCTCGGCAACAAGTGAACCTGTTTCAGTAGTTGTTAGAGGCACTAATAAACCATCAAGAAAAGAGTAAATGGAGAACAAAATTCGCAATATTGCAATTATTGCCCACGTTGACCACGGTAAGACAACGCTAGTGGACAAGATGATTCTAACGGGCAAGCTAATACGTGAGGGTGCTGAGAACCAAGCTGGTGAGCTTATCCTAGATAATAACGACCTAGAGCGTGAAAGGGGTATTACTATCCTTGCAAAGAATGTTTCGGTGCGCTATAAGGACACCAAGATTAATATTATCGATACTCCGGGCCACAGTGACTTCGGTGGGGAGGTCGAAAGGGTATTAAATATGGCAGACGGTGTACTACTACTTGTAGATGCCTTTGAGGGAACTATGCCTCAAACTCGCTTTGTACTACAAAAGGCACTATCGCTAGGACTAAAACCTATTGTAGTGGTTAATAAGGTGGATAAGGAGAATTGTCGCCCAGATTTCGTTAACGAGCAGGTATTCGACCTTATGTTCTCGCTCGGTGCTACCGAGGAACAGTTAGAGTTTAAGACAATCTATGGTAGTGCAAAGAATGGTTGGATGTCTGAGGATTGGAAACAACCTACCACCGACATTCTTCCGCTTCTCGATACAATCTTAGAGGAGGTACCAGCACCAGCTATTGTTGAGGGTACCCCACAACTTCTTGTTACCTCTTTGGAGTACTCGCCATATGTAGGACGTATTGCTATTGGTCGCCTATCCAGAGGCGAGTTAAAGGCTAATCAACCAGTTACACTCTGTAAGCGTGAGGGTGGCGAAGAGCGTCAAAGGGTTAAGGAAATAATGCTATTCGAGGGGCTTGGTAAGGCCAAGGTAGAGAGTGTAAAGTGTGGTGATATATGTGCTGTTGTTGGCATTGAGGGCTTTGAAATTGGCGACACTATCGCTGATGGTGAGTTCCCAGAAGCACTAGCGCCTATCGCTATTGATGAGCCTACAATGGGTATGTTATTTGCAATTAATGACTCACCTTTCTTTGGTCGTGACGGTAAATTCGTAACAACTCGCCACCTCAAAGAACGACTTGACAAAGAGCTTGAGAAGAACCTAGCACTAAAGGTAAAGCCGGGACCAACAAGTGATTCATTTAGAGTCTTTGGTCGTGGTGTACTCCACCTCTCGGTACTAATTGAGACTATGCGTCGTGAGGGTTATGAGCTTCAGGTAGGACAGCCAAGGGTAGTTGATAAGACTATCAACGGGGTTCGTTGCGAGCCAATAGAGCACCTTACCATAGATCTACCAGAGGAGGTTTCAGGTCGTGCAATTGAGATGGTAACAAGGCGCAAGGGAACACTTCTGCATATTGATCATCGTGATGACCGTGCACTACTCGACTTTGAGATTCCATCACGAGGACTCATTGGACTTAGAACAAACCTTATGACGGCTACGGCTGGTGAGGCAGTGGTATCTCACCGATTCAAGGATTATGAGCCATATAAGGGAGAGATCGAGGGACGTACCCAAGGTTCACTTATTACACTTGAGACAGGCACAGCGATTGCCTATGCAATTAGTAAGCTTCAGGACAGAGGCAAATTCTTTGTATCACCGGGCGATGAGATTTACGGTGGGCAGGTTATTGGTGAGCATACTCGCCCTGATGACCTTGTGATTAACGTGTGCAAGACGAAGAAACTTACCAATATGCGTGCATCTGGTTCTGACGATAAGACAGTTGTTGCTCCAGCCATTATATTCTCTTTGGAGGAGGCTCTGGAGTATATCCAAGGTGATGAATACGTTGAGGTAACCCCTAACCATATTCGTATGCGTAAGATATTACTATCTGAGCACGATAGAAAGCGTGCTAATAGTGCTGCAAATTAGTAGTGAGACCATTGCAAAACTTATGTTTTGCTCCGCTATGAAGAGCGTTGATAGGTGATAAAAGAGGTGAGGTATGTGGTTCTAGAGCCACATACCTCACCTCTTTTACTAAAAACTGCTTACCCGAACTCTATTATCTATATGATTCTACTAGGAGGAGAGAGATGGGGTGGGTGGGGGGGGGCTATTTAGACGTGACTTCGAGTGGTATGCCTTGGTTGAAGTATTCAATATCAAAGCTATTTAAATCCAAATCACTTATCTTGCCTTGATACAGTGAATAGTTTGCACGTATATCCTCTGGAGTAATGTTAGGCATAATAACGTTAGCTCCTACTTCCATAGCTTGATGGCGTGCCTGCTTACTTAGAGTTCCTAGTGCCGTGGACGATGCTATGTTAATCTTTGGTCTTAATATTCTAAGTATCGCAATACAGCGTAGGGTAAGTTGTACTCGTTGAGAGTGGCTGAACTCTGAGTTATATTTAAAGAGTGGGGTCTCGCAGTGCTCGATATATGGTCCCATACCACACATCACTATGCCACAGTTGGCAAGAAATAGCATATCGTCAGCTAGATTGTCGATAGTTTGTAGCGGCAGCCCAATCATCACCCCACTTCCTGTTTGGAAACCACAGTCTATAAGCGATTGGAGGGTATTTAGACGTTTAGTATAACTAATATTTTGTGGGTGTATCCTCTCGAATAGCTCCTGTGTAGAGCTTTCAATACGTAGAAGATACCTATCAGCACCAGCCTCTAGCCATCGTCGGTATGTATCCTTACTCTGTTCACCACAACTCAGAGTAATGGCTAGCTCTCCGCCACTAAGTGTTTTAATCTCTTGAACCAACTCCTCGATAAGTGTTGTGAAGTAATCGGAGCACAATTCTCCAGATTGAATAACCAATGAACCCCAGCCGTTATCGTAGGCATACCGAGCAGATTGAAGCACCTCTTGTTTCGAGAGTAAGTATCTCTTTACATTTGAGTTAGATTGACGAATACCACAGTAAAGACAGTCACAACTACATATATTAGAGAGTTCGATAAGCCCTCGCAAATAGACCTTTCTACCGAGCATAGAGTACCTAATGGCAGATGAACGTTCGAAGAGTTCACGATCATTACCTCCCGACAGATAGAATATTATCTCTTTCTTAGTCATATCTCACCACTCTATTAATAATGTTATTTGTGGCCTTAATTGCCTTAATCATTCTTTGTCTTTCGCTTTGATTTTTAATCAACATAGAATCTCTAAGTCGTAGGACTCTATACTTATTTACTCCACCCTGTGAAATATCTACATAGTGGGTTATTGGTCTTATACGAGGTGCAATACTATCACTAAAGAGTGTAATGTGTACAGAATATCCACAATCGGTGTATGTTTTGCGTTGGTTTGAGACAAAGTTACCCAGTGAGTAGACTATGTTGTTTTGAAAGTCGATTGGCTGTGCAACGTGAGGGTGCGATCCAATCACAATATCAACTCCCTTTGATTTAAGTGCAAGAGCTAGTTGTTTTTGTGTTCTATTAGGTGAGAGTTGGTACTCATCGCCCCAGTGTAGATATGCAATAGTATGGGTTGCTCCCAATGATTTTACCTCTCTTATGTTTTGAAAAAGCGTGGTGGTGTCTAGTGTAGAATTAATCTCTATATCACTATGCACGGGCATTCCATTAGTTCCATAAGTGGCATTTATTATTGCAACTTTAAATGGTGGGTTATTGATAATTGTGTATAGTTTTGAGGTAGTGTCTCGAAGCCCTACGCCGAAGTACTCTAGTCCAGCGGCTCTGAGTGCATCTAATGTATATTCTACCCCTTTAAGTCCTCTGTCAACGGTATGGTTATTGGCCATTGCAATGTGAGTAATACCAGCTCGGCGAAGCGTTGCGGCAATTTCCAGTGGCGAGCGAAAGAGTGGATAGCCAGTATATGGTGCTTTGGGAGAAAGTGTGGTCTCAAGGTTTATGACACTGTACTGACTACCCTGCCAAATGTGCTTAATGTACTTTAGTTGTGTATCGTAATCAAATCCACTATCAATACTTGCGGCACGAACTTGAGGGCCGTGCTGCATATAGTCTCCAGAGAAGACTATACTCATTTCACCTAAAGGTAAATTTGGTGTGATTTGTGCTTTTTTTTGCTCCTTACCGCAACCAATAAGCAACAGTATCAGAAAAGTCGATAAAATTTTCATAATTTTGTATTCTATTTATCTATCAAAGATAATACTTCTTTTATTAAGAAAAATAATATTTTTATCTTTATGAAGCTATATGACTTACATACCCACAGCGATAATCTAGTTCAAAGCGGTGTGTGTGCCATCTATAACCTACGTATCGGTAGTTCGGAGATTCCTACTGCTGAGCGAGGACCATTTAGTGCAGGTATCCATCCCTATGATGCGCATTATGCAACAGAAGAGTGGTTCGAGCACCTTGCCACAGCCATTGCCAATCCACGGTGTATAGCGGTGGGAGAGTGTGGTGTAGATAAGTTGAGGCAAGATATAGAGAGGCAATGTGAGATATTTGAGCGACAATGCGCCATTGCAGTTCAACATAATATGCCGCTTATTGTACACTGTGTTCGTGCTCAGAGCGAAATATTACGCTCCATACGTAAATTTGAACTACCCATCATTATGCACTCCTACACTAAGCACACCAAAGAGTTAGCAGCACTTCCCCATATCTACTTCTCGTTATCAAGGAGAAATATCCCCCATAGCGATGCTATTGCCCTTGATAGAGTATTATTGGAGAGCGATGATAGCGGTATTGCAATAGAGCAAATTTACAGAGAATTTAGTGAGCATAGAGGTATTCCATATAACGAGTTAACTATGCAGATTGAGAGAAATATAAAGAAAATTTTTAAAGATAATTTATAACGTTATGGAAAGTAATAGAGAGTGGAGGCAACGTACGGAGTTGTTAATCGGAAAAGAGGTTATAGAGGGGTTCTCTAACAGCCACGTACTAGTTGTTGGTTTAGGGGGTGTAGGTGCCATCGCTGCCGAGATGATAGCTAGAGCGGGAGTGGGTCGAATGACCATAGTCGATGCAGATAGTGTTAGTGTCACAAATATAAACAGGCAACTCGTTGCACTACATTCCACAGTAGGGGAATCGAAGGCTAAGGTACTAGAAGCAAGGCTCAGGGATATTAATCCCGAGATAGAGTTAACAGTCATTGAAGAGTTTATTAAGGATGAGGCGGTCGATAGACTTTTGGATGCAAGTACATTTGACTATGTGGCAGATTGCATAGATACTCTATCTCCAAAGGTGAATTTAATATTGGGTTCACTCCAGAGGGGTTATCCACTAGTTAGTTCGATGGGGGCAGGAGCAAAGCTAGATCCAACGGCAATAGAGATAAAGGATATAGGTAAGACTCACCATTGTCCGCTAGCTCATATGCTTCGTAAGCGTCTACACCGCCAGGGTGTACGCAAGGGATTCAGGGCTGTTTTTTCAGCCGAACCGCTAGTAGAGGGTTCAATGGTACTGTGTGATGAGCAGAATAAGAAGTCTAACGTAGGTACAATATCCTATATGCCATCTGTCTTTGGATGTGCAGTAGCCTCTGAAGTTATCAGAGGGTTAGTCAAGTTATATAGTCCCTCAAAAATTTATTAACTTAGTAACAGATAAGGTAATTGTGCGATATCCAACAATAGATCAATACATTGATGCACTAAGCAACCCTGAGGTCTTTGCTAGGAGTATTAAGGATTTTACTTTACCTCGCAAATCAGATGGTGAGCCTCATTTTTACAGTGGAAATTTCGGGGTAGTATTTTTATGTAGGGATATTAGCGGTCGAGATTTTGCGTTGAAGTGTTTTACTCGTAGACAATGGGGAAGGCAAGCCGCATATTTTCGTCTCTCTAGCGAACTACCAAAGAGTAAATATCTAATATCAGTGGAGTATCTATGCGATGAGTTACTGATAGCCCCCTACGGCACTGAGGTCTTTCAGAGTTATGATGTTGTTGTAATGGATTATATTAAGGGTATAACTCTCTCCGAGGCAATATATCGTGCAGTTCTTCGAGATGATAAAGTATCACTGCGTAGATTGAGCATTAATTTTGACACTATGGCATTATGGCTTCTATCCGAGGATTTTGCTCACGGCGATATAAAACCCGATAATATATTAGTTGACAATGAGTTGAATTTATCATTGATCGACTATGATGGTATGTACATAAAGGATATGTCGGGTGAGAGTCAGCGAGAGTATGGCACCGATTTCTTTCAACATCCGTTCCGTTCCGAGATGCCGTTTGACAAGCACATTGATGACTATTCCTTAGCAATTATCTCGCTGTCTCTGCGAGCCACTGTACTTGACATCGATACATATAAGCGATTTTGTGGTAATCCATCATTACTATTTATAGATCCAAGCGAGGCGTTGTGTTCGAGTTCTATGGCATTGAACTATATCGAGGAGTGTGGTTTAGCCACACTAGATCTAATAGATGTACTACGTAGCCCTTCGCCACGTGTTGAGTCGTTGAGTGATCTTATAATGGTCTCGATGTTGGATGAGATAGAGGTAGTTCTAAAGGAGTCCTCCTACCCTACTTTGGTATGCGAGGGAGGGAGGTATAGATATAAGGATACCTCAGGTTCATATATTTCAACCCTAAGTTTTGATATGGCGTGGAACTATAATCCTGAAACAGATTTAGCACTAGTCAAGCGTAATGGTCGTTACGGATTTTTGGGTATAGGTGGTCGTATGTCTATATCGGCAAAGTATGATTATGCCTCTGATTTTAGCGAAGGCTATGCAGTAGTTTCAGTTAGGGGTAAGTATGGCTACATAGATATAAATGGAGCTTGGGTAGTACGACCAAATTATGACTATGCTCGGCCAGTTCGTGCAGGAAAGTGTGAAGTACACTCAAATAATGTTATTATTATTACAACTATCCAAGAATTATTGGATTAGCGCACTTCACCCGTAACTATGCATATAAAATAGAGGTTGAGGCTTTCCGCCCTCAACCTCTATTCTGCTTTGTATATTGGATTGGGTTCGCCTTTGGAGACCAAAGGCAAAACTTATGTTTTGCTCCGCTATTGAGAGCGTTGATAGGTTTACCCTATAATATCCAACACATACAATAAACTCTCTTGTTTACCCTCTTCCTCTCTAGCCTTCATCTTTACACCCGTCTCGCTTATTGTTGTTTTGCATAGCTGTCCATCACCATCATTACATCATTTCGCATAACATCAAAACGTGCTTTGTGTGCCTCTTTGATTGGTGTAGTAGGAGTTGACGGTATATTTGCAGGATTGATATACTTACCATCTTTCTTTACTCCATAATGGAGGTGAGGGCCAGTACTTACACCCGTATTTCCGACGTATGCAATAAGTTCACCCTGCCTTACTCTCTGCCCTACCTTTACATCCGCAAAGCGGCTTAGGTGAAGATACAGTGTCTCAAGTCCGTGGTTATGCTTTATCTTTAGAACATTACCACCGCCTCGCTCCCAGTACCTTGCCGTTACTGTTCCATCTGCCACAGCGTAGATTCGTGTACCTGTTGGAGCTGCATAGTCGATACCGTTATGTTGCTTACGGTATCCCCTTACTGGGTGGATACGCATACCATAGTTGGAGCTTACTCGTGCCGAGAATTTCAGGGGTGACTGCAAAAAGTTTTTCTTTAGATTATTTCCCTTTTCATCCCAATACCCTCTTTCTTCGTCCTGTTCAAACCTAATGGCAACATAGGGTACTCCTTGGTGGATAAACTCCGCACCATATATCTTACCAATACCAACCCTTAAAGTGTCGATATACTGCTCCTCATAGAGGACCCTAAATTTATCGCCCTTACGTAGCGAATAGAAGTCAATAGACCATTTAAATATCTCATCAAGTCGTTCAGCAAGCATTGGGCTCAGCCCCTCTTTGTAGATTGTAGCATATAACGAAGATTCGATAACTCCTTCGGAGTAACACTCCTCTATGATCACCTTCTTTTTGCCTGCTCGAACGAATTGTTCCTCGCCCGTACCAAATATTATGTACCTAGAGCTATTCACCTCATAGACTAGATACTCTAATGTAGATGGTAGTGTTGGGTCATCAGAGGCTGAAAGAATCGCCGTATAGTTATTCCCAACTCGTATATTTCTAAGGTCAAATACCCCCTCACACATTGGTATTAGCTCATTGATAACTGCGATATTTACATTGAATTTATCATTGAGTAATTTGCTAAATGTTTGACCATTTTCAATCTCACCGCTACTGATAACACACCCCTCGATAGGTAGTCCATAGAGGAATTTACCGTTATTTCTAAATATTAGTTTTTCGAGGTAATTTTCACCAATTATCGGTTCGCTAGCCCTGCTATATCGCTTGGTGAGCATCTTGCTATCATTCTCACTCAGGCTATCCACCGTATCTATGTTCTGAGAGTTAGATACAAATGATTTATCTTCATTAGATGTAGAGTAGCTTCGCACAAGCAACACTACCCCTAATCCAATATTTACTAATATAAGTGCAAGCAGCACTAATACCAGCTTACCGTGACGTGAGAATTTCTTTATCATAATACTATTCTATTAATATATCCTGTGTTACTTTTTTACACTCCTCTTAACCTTTAGTGGATCGAAGCCCTGACCATAGACACTAGAGACTGCCGCCGATGTGATAAATGCGTCAGGATCAATCTCTTTGATAATATGGTAAATATGGCTATGTTCTGTCTTACGGCATACTATGCTTACGATCTTCTGTGGGGATCCAGAGAAGCCACCCTCGCCGTGAAGGTATGTTACTCCACGGTTAGCCTCCTCTATTATACGGTCGCCAATCTCTTTATACTTCGGTGAGAAGACCATAATCTGTGACGATTGACGGCTACCCGATATAACCATATCGATAGTATAGCCCACACTTGCAATACAGACAAATCCATAGATTGCAGGTTTTAGATCGCCCTCAAACACAAATAGCGAGCAGGCAATAATAATAACATCACACGCCATAATAATCTTCCCGAATGAGATATTACGGTACTTATTTACGATCATTGCTATTATATCAGTACCTCCAGTGCTACCGCCCTGCATAAAACAGATACCCACACCTATACCGCAGAGTGCACCACCGATTATAACCATCAGGAGTTGGTCGCCCCCCTCGGCACTAAGCCCAGTGAAGTTCTCAGGAATAATAAAGGCAAAGACATTCATCAGCAGTGATGTTACCAATATTCCGTAAATAGTTTTAACACCAAATTTAGGTCCAATGGTTAGAAGTCCAAAGATTAGTAGTACAATATTCACAAGGAAGTATAGCGTACCCACTGAGAGGAAACCAGAAGGTTCGCCTAGTCCAAAGTAAATAAGCGAAGAAATACCACCTGCACCACCGGGCACTGTATTAGCCTTGATTAGAAAGGTAGTAAAAGAGAACGCATAGATTGCAAGTCCAAAGGTAATGATGATATACTCTTTGAAGAATTTTTTAATTTTTTGGTTTGAAGATAGTTCCACAACTTTAAATAGTTATTATTATATTACAATATTGATAATCTTACCCGGTACAAATATCACTTTTTTAGGAGTTTTGCCCTCAGTGTATTTCAGTGTCTGCTCATCGCATAGTACTGCCTCTTGAATCTCGGCAGCAGTTGCATCAGAGGCAAATAAACGAGTAAAGCGCATCTTACCATTAATAGAAACAGGATACTCGATTTCGCTCTCCTTTAGATACTTCTCATCATAGCTTGGATAGTCCACCAAACAGATAGAACCCTCACCATCGAGCATCTCATAAAGCTCCTCACTGATGTGTGGTGCAAATGGGCTTAGTAGCACTACAAAGTCTCTGATTAGAGATCTAGAGGTTGTCTTTAGCGACGAAAGGTCGTTGATAGCA
Organism: uncultured Rikenellaceae bacterium; assembly: GCA_964371395.1. Classification (GTDB taxonomy): domain Bacteria; phylum Bacteroidota; class Bacteroidia; order Bacteroidales; family Rikenellaceae; genus Mucinivorans. Next base: position 22,294 of record CAYJLU010000005.1, read on the forward strand.
ATCATAAATGCACTAACTGCTGTATTGAACGAGAAGTGTTCAATATCTTCGCTCACCTTCTTTATCGCCTTGTGTAATACCTTAAGCTCTGCATCTGTTGGTGCTACATCGGTGGCTCCTTGAGCAAGTCTCCACACCCTTCTTAGAAACTTATGCACACCATCAATACCCTTAGTATCCCACGGTTTGCTCTGCTCTAGTGGACCTAAGAACATTTCGTACATCCTTAGAGTATCTGCTCCATATTCATCGACAATAATATCTGGATTCACCACATTGAACATAGATTTACTCATCTTCTCAACCGCCCATCCACAGATATACTTACCATCTTCGAGTACAAAATCAGCATCGGCATACTCTGGCAACCAATTCTTAAATGCCTCTGTATCTAGAACATCACCACGAACGATATTAACATCAACGTGAAGCTCTTGGGTGTCATAACCATCCTTTAGCCCTAGGCTTACAAATTGATTAGTGCCCTTAACTCTATATACGAAGTTAGAGCGTCCCTGAATCATACCTTGGTTCACTAGTTGTTTGAATGGTTCACTCTGGCAAACCTCTCCAATGTCGAAGAGGAAGAAGTTCCAGAATCTTGAGTATATAAGGTGTCCAGTTGCGTGTTCAATACCTCCTAGATATAGGTCCACCGATTGCCAGTACTCATTGGCTTCCTTACCAACTAGTGCTTCGGAGTTATTTGGATCCATATATCGTAGATAGTAGGCAGAAGAGCCTGCAAAGCCCGGCATCGTTGAGGTTTCAAACTCCCATCCCTCAACACGTGCTAATGGAGGTTCGCCTTCTGCCGTTGGTGTGAAGTTCTCGATATTTGGAAGCTCAAGCGGTAGACTTTCATAGTTCAGCGGTTGTGGTACTCCATCCTTATCGAATCTCACAGGGAATGGTTCGCCCCAATACCTCTGACGGCTAAAGATTGCATCACGCAGGCGATAATTTACCCTACGCTTACCAATACCACGGCTCTCTATCTCATCTAGTACTCTAATAATTGCATCCTTTACCTCTAACCCTGATAGGAAGTCAGAGTTTATAAGTACTCCACTCTTAGCATCATAGCTAGACTCCGACACATCGCAATCTATAATCGGAATAATCGGTAGTTCAAAGTGTCGAGCAAATGCATAGTCACGACTATCGTGCGCTGGAACTGCCATAATAGCACCTGTTCCATAACCTGCAAGTACGTAATCACTAATATATATTGGGATCTCGACTCCATTGAATGGGTTTAGGGCATAGGCACCAGTAAAACACCCACTCACACGTTTAGTATCGGCTATTCGCTCCCTCTCGCTACGTTTCTTTGTAGCTACGATATATGCCTCGATTTGCTCACGCTGCTCATCAGTTGTGAGTTCACTCACTAGTGCGTGCTCAGGTGCAAGCACCATAAAAGTCGCACCAAAGATAGTATCTGGACGAGTCGTAAATACCTCTATTGATTCTCCTTTAGTTGTCTTAAAGTGAACTGAAGCACCCTCAGAGCGTCCAATCCAACCTCGCTGAATCTCCTTAAGAGATTCGCTCCAATTCAGATTATCTAGCCCCTTTTGTAGTCTCTCGGCATAGGCAGTAACACGAAGTAGCCACTGCTTCATAGGACGCTGTTCCACTGGGTGACCGCCCCTTACTGATAGCCCATCTTTTACTTCATCATTTGCAAGAACTGTACCTAGTGCATCACACCAATTAACCATAGTTGTTGCCTGATATGCGAGTCTATAATCTCGATGCAGTATCTCCTCAAGCTCTTTTGTGCTGAGTGTAGCCCACTCTGGATGCTTCTCAATGAGTTCAGATATTGGACGTGCACTATTAGTTTCGGTACAGTAGTAGTGGTCATACATCTTTAGGAATGCCCATTGTGTCCACTTATAGTACGCAGGGTCGCAAGTACGAACCTCACGACTCCAGTCATAGCTAAAGCCTATTTTATCTAGTTGCTCACGGTAGCGAGCAATATTTTTTTCGGTAGTTACCGCTGGATGTTGTCCAGTTTGAATAGCGTACTGTTCTGCTGGTAGTCCAAAGGCATCATAACCCATTGGGTGCAGGACATTAAAACCCTTTGAACGCTTGTATCTAGAGTATATATCCGATGCAATATAGCCCAGCGGGTGACCAACGTGAAGACCTGCTCCCGATGGATATGGGAACATATCAAGAATATAAAACTTAGGGCGAGTGTGGTCTATTTCGACTCTATAAAGCTCCTCCTCTTTCCACTTACGCTGCCACTTCTTTTCAATTTCGTTAAAGTTGTATTCCACTGCTATTGTTTAATTTTTAGATGTATCTTGTGTTGTTAATATTTCGTTGTATCTACTCTGGTTCTGAATCACCGCAATCGCTTGATTAACCTCTGGGTCATTTGTCAGGGTATGCTCTATCGCTGCACTCTTGTAGTGCATTCTAGTGAGTAGTGAGCCTGCGAGTATCTCCTTTATATCCTCCTTTGAGTTCTGAAGTTCAGTATTCTTATCATCCTTAATCTTCTGGGCTATGGCATCTAACTCCTCGATGATTCTTTGATCATACTTTTCGCTTACTGCTGCATCACGTAGTTCTTTTAGTTTAACCGAGCTAAGTGATTCGTATTCAATGGTTTTATCCTCCATAAATTTACAAAACTCACTATATATTTCATCGGTAACCTCAAAATCCTCTTTAGGTAGTTGGTGGTTAGCAGCATATATATTTGCAAAGTCGTCAATAAAACCGTATGCCATTACTATGGCTGCAAATTTACTGAAAAATTCCTTTTCGATCTTTATATCAGGCATAATCCCACCACCGTCATATACTTTACGACCATTTCTAGTGGTAAACTGTTGGATCAGTGAGTCAGGAATATGTCCTACTGAGCCATCTTCGTGTCTGTGAGTGTAGTCAAGTGCTTGAATACACCTACCCGACGGAGTATAGTACTTAGCTGTTGTCATCTTCAACATACCTCCGTGTGGAACCTCTTGGGTTGACTGCACCAATCCCTTACCGAAGCTACGATTACCAATAATTACGGCTCTGTCTAAATCCTGAAACGCACCCGCTACAATCTCTGATGCAGAGGCAGATATTCGACTCATCAACACCACTAGTGGAATCTCTAAATCTACTGGAGCGTGCTGAGTCGTGTACGAAGAGTTCATCTCCTTAACCTTACCTCGCATCTCTAATACCTTTTCACCACTCTTAATAAACATACCAATAATATCTATTGCCTCGCTGACAATTCCTCCACCATTTGAGCGTAAATCAAGAATCAACCCACTTAGCTTATCTCCCTTTGCCAACTTCGCATAAGCACTTCTCACCTCTTGAGCACCTCCCGCCATAAAGTTATCGAAGCGTATATAGCCTATTGAATCGGTTACCATTCCATAGTACGGTACACCCGGTACAACTATCTTCTCCCTTGTAATCTCAACAGTAACACTAGTGGTTGTATCCTTGATTGGTCGATACTTCAGCGTAAAGGTTGTATTTGCATCACCCTTTAGCATCGAACTAACCTTCGAGGATCCTAAATTTTCGAGCGATACTCCATCAATTTCCAAGAGTCTATCACCTGCCTTTAGCCCTACCTTATCTGAGGGAGTTCCTTTATATGTTTCCGATATTTCCACCCAGTTATCTCTTTGGCGAATAAGCGCACCTACCCCCCCATACTTACCAGTTGTTGCAAACTCAAAGTCACTGAGTCCATCCTCGGGGATGTACTCAGTATATGGATCGAGCTTCGATAACATTCCAACCATTGCATCCTTTACCAATTTGGTAGGCTCTAGGCTATCGACATAGAAGAGGTTTGCATCACGATAGATCGAGAGCATTACCTCCATACCCTTAGCTGTCTCTAGTTCTCGACTCTGCGTCTTGCCCTTCTGTGCCGAAACAGTAAGACTAGAGAGTAGAAAGACTATAAAAAATATTCGCTTTAACATCATTTCTCTATAATTTTATAGCTCTACGATACATACGTGCCGATTCTAAACGCTGCTTTTACTACCTCACGACGTGGCCCACGCATTGTAGATAGTCCATCCTCACGATTATCAATAGTAATAGTATCCTCGCCCAGTAGTGTCAATCTATGGAAAGTGCTATTGGCTCTAAAGGTCATAATACCATCTCTATTCTCAACTAATTTATACCGACACATAGCCATAACATTAACTACCTGTTCGTTATGTTTCTGAGCGTCACACGTAAGCAACTTTGAGCTATAACCAAAGAAAGGCTGAACTGCGGAGAAGAATATAACCACGGCTACCATCCACAATCCACGTGAGCTGATTAGTTGATCAATATCAATATTTGTATAAAACTGAGACATAATCAGATAGATAATACACGCAACTACTACAAGGTAGATTATATACTTTATGAATCTTCTTAGATAAGTTGTTAGGTTCATCACTTTATTTATTTTTGGTTAATAATAATTCTTTTGCTTGGCTGCGAGCGGCATCAGTAATGGTAGCACCTGATAGCATTGCTGCTATTCGCTCCACACGCTCTTCTCTCTCTAGCTTGCGTATATGAGTGCCACTGTCCTTATATACTTCGTAATGGTCATCACCCTTGGCTGCCACTTGTGGAAGGTGTGTGATATTGACTACCTGCATCGAGCGACTCATCTCCTCGATGATCTCTCCCATAGCATCCGCCACAACACCTGATACTCCTGTATCTATCTCATCAAAGATAATAGTAGGGAGTTTAATTTCACGAGCTACTAACCTCTTGATCGATAGCATTAATCTCGACATTTCACCACCACTAGCTACCGCTCCAATTGGTTGGAGTTCGCTCACTGCGTTTGCAGTAAAAAGAAACTCTATGGTATTAATACCACTACTGAGCAATGTATCTTGAGTTCCTAGCTGCACCTTGAAGTTTGGGGTTTTAATACCCAGTGCCCTTAAGTCCTCAACCACAGATTGTTCAATTGCTGGTATAGCACCTTTCCTTTTCTCGCTCAACTCGCTGGCTAGTTTCACAGCAACGCTGTACAACTCAGCAGCTTTTACCTCCATCTCCTCAATAGCATCACCACCACCCTCTATGGCTAGGAGTTGCTCCTCGATTGAACTCAATAACTCTGGTAACTCATCACCTGATTGGCAGTTATGCTTTCTAGTTAGAGTGTAAATGATATCTAACCTCTCTTCAATCTCTTCGAGCCTTCGTGGATTTGCCTCAATACTCAACGCCCTATCCGACAACTCCTCGGCTATATCCTTAAGCTCTATATAACAACTCTTTATCCGCTGGCTGACCTCTGCGGCTTGGGGATATTTTGAGACTATCTTTTCTATGGTACTCTGAGTTGACTTTATGATAGATAACGCACCACCTTGGTCACTGCTAAGTGACTCGGCTGCCGAGCCAAAGCTAACCGATACCTCCTCGGCATAAGATAACTCCGATTGCTCCTGCTCTAATGCCTGTTGTTCGCCCACTTTTACATTGGCCTCACTTAACTGTTCGGCTTGAAATGTTAAAAAATCTAAATGGCTATTTGCCTCATTTTGAGCCTTTGTTCTGCGTTCAATCTCACGTCTTAGGGATTGTAGCTCTTCAAATACGCCTCTATACTCAATCAGCAATTCACTATTTCGAGCTGCTGCATCTAATATCTTACACTGAAAATCACCTTTCGACAACTGAAGAGTTTGATGTTGAGAGTGAATATCAATTAGTTGATCGCTGATTTGCTTGAGAACCTGAAGTGTTACGGGGTAGTCACCCACAAATGCTCGACTCTTTCCCGAAGACTGTACAACACGTCGTATTGCAATCTCACTCTGATACTCTAACTCTAACTCCTCGAATAGCGACTCTAGCCCATATCCTTCAATGGCAAATATACCCTCAACCACGCATTTACTCTGCCCCGAGAGTATAGCACTACTATCGGCTCTTGCCCCACTGAGCAAGCCTAGTGCACCAAGGAGTATAGATTTACCCGCCCCCGTCTCGCCAGTAATAATATTCAGCGAGGGGCTAAACTCAATATCAAGACTCTCGATAATGGCATAGTTTTCGATATGTAACTCACGTAACATACTTAAATTTTACTTATAATATAGTCCGCAATATCTTTTGCAACCTCTGCCTTACTCTTCAATGAATACTCCAACTCACTTTGGTTGTCGATTATCGTTATTTTATTTGTGTCGTATCTAAAACCTGCACCGCTATCGTTCAACGAATTAAGTACGATAGCATCGAGGTTTTTTGTCACTAACTTTCCCCTTGCATTACCACATTCATTTTCGGTCTCAAGGGCAAATCCAACTGTAAACTGATCCTTTCGCTTAAGACTAGATAGAGTTGCGGCAATATCAGGGGTTGGTACTAGTTCAAGCGTCAAATTTTTAGTCTTATCGCTCTTTATCTTCTGTTTAGATGGTTCTGCAACGGTATAGTCCGCAACGGCAGCAGCAAATACCACTACATCACTCTTCTCGAAGTGACTTTGCGCCTCTAGGAGCATCTCCTCTGCACTCTTCATCCCCGAAACCATTACTACTTCCGCTCCTCTACTCTCTAACTCTAGGGCAATTGCACGTCCCATCTTTCCAGTCGAGAAATTTGAGATATAGCGCACCGCATCAATCTTTTCAACAGTAGCTCCAGAGGTGATAAGCACTCTCTTGCCAGCAAAATCCTGCACTCTGTTGAATTGAAATTTTGCACACACTATCTCAGCAATTTGCTCAGGTTCCTCCATTCTTCCCTTACCACTTAACCCACTCGCTAAAAAACCATCAGCTGGTTCTATAATGGTGACTCCATCAGAACGCAACTGCTCGATATTTCGTCCAGTCGCTCTATGTGCCCACATATCAAGGTCCATTGCTGGTGCTACCACAACTGGGCATCTTGCCGAGAGGTAGGTACACAATAGTAAGTTGTCTGCAATGCCTGATACCATCTTTGCAATAGTATTGGCAGTGGCTGGTGCTACAACCATAACATCTGCCCACTCACCAAGCGATATGTGCGAATTCCATCGCCCATCCTCTGGCGAAAATCCCTCGACAAAGACAGGGTTATTCGACAGGGTGGCAAGCGTGAGTGGAGTAATAAAGTCCTTTGCTGAAGGAGACATTACTACCCTTACAGAGCATCCTCGTTTGATAAACTCTCTAATTAAAGATGCAGATTTATAGGCAGCAATACCAGCTGTTACACCCAGTAGTACATTCATAAGCCCTTAGCTATTTCACAATAAAAGAAATACTATAATGAGAACTCTACCTCATCCTCAAGAAATTCTTGAGTAGCAACTAGTGTTGCCTTAGGTTGACGTTCATAGTGTTTTGAGATTTCAATTTGCTCACGGTTCTCGAATGTCTCCTCAAGGTTATCGCTAGTACCTGCAAACTCTGCTAACTTTGCACTTAGTTCCTCTTTATTGTCCTTTGAGATTTGGTTAGCTCGTCTAGAAATGATTGCTACCGACTCATAGATATTGCCTGTTGGCGCATCTAGTTCAGAGATTGTACGAGTAATTGTGTTTGATGGTGCTTTTTTAGTTGTCATTATCTTTACTATTATAAAAAGTACTTTAAATTTATTATTTTATATTACTATTTTGCCTCTTGGCGAAGTTCCTCAACTTGTGTATCGAGATCCTTCATCTTATTTTTTTCCTTTTCAGCATCTTTTGCGGCTTTCTCCTTAGCTCTCATTTCCGCCTCTTTTTGTCGCTTACTAACACGTAAACTCTTCTCCTCTTTGCGTGCATTTTTACTTTCAATAGTTACTATTTCACGCTGCTGTTTAATCGTGGTCCACGCCTTTGATCTCTCCTCTTTTGTTCTTGCCTCAAAGAGGTCATCCTTTGCATCTTCGATTGCTTTTTTAGCTTTTTCGACCTTATTGGCAGATGATTCGATTGCTTGAGCTGTAACACCATACTTATCGACAAACTCCTGCGCAAAGTCCTTCATTCTCTCCATCTCTCTATCGTACTTAACCGAGACTGGAAATACACTACGGAAGTTATAGTACGCATCAATTGTGTTTAGGTATCTATCTAACTGGCGTGAGGTGATACTATTGCGTGCATAGTCATACCACGACTTGGTAATAAGATATAGTATCTCCTCTTGGTATGGGGTCTCAGGGTTCTCCTTTACCACCGCACGAAGCGAGGTTACAGCCGAGAGATAGTGTCCAATCTTATAGTATAGTGCAGCATTAAGATACCTCTTGTAGTAAAGTTTATCGTTTAATTCCTCAGTCAATCGTTGTATATCTGCGGTGTACTCAGATTGTGGATAACGATTAAGGTACTCACCAAATGCTGAGATTGCACGCTTTGTAGCACTTTGGTCACGCTCCACATCTGGCGACAGGTGATAGAAGCTCATTGCGTAGATATACTCTGCCTCTGGTGTTTTGTCATTGCGAGGAAATTTTTGACGGTACTGATTCATAGTCTCCCCTGCCAATTCATACTGATCTGACTCATAGTATGCCTTGCCCATAGTGAAAAGGATTGTATCCTCATAGGCAGTATTCTTCATTACTGGGGCAATATTTGCAAATAGCGTCTCTGCTTTCTCGTATTTCTTATCCTTATAGTACTCCATAGCGGCTCTATACTTTGCAACTGCATCATCTGATTTCAATAGTTTATAATACGAAGAACATCCTGTTAATAGAAGTACAAACAGTAGTATTGAAAGGAATTTGAATTTCATAAGTTTTATCACTATGGTTATAATTATATTGTATATATAAGCCCCTTTAGTTGTATTTTCACCATATTACACAACTAAATGACAAAGGTAATACTTTTTTAAGAATATTTAGTCATTTTTATGATAATTATTCTTAACTTTGCGGGTGTGTAGGCACTATCTACTATACAGCGAACTTTAACTAAAATTAGTATATATTTTCAAAAAAAATGGACATTTTTGACAGAATTAAAGCAGATGCAGGTGGACCAATTGGTCAGTATATGAAGGAAGCTCACGGCTACTTCGCATTTCCAAAATTAGAGGGCACTATTGGCCCACGTATGAAGTTTCGTGGCAAGATGATGCTTAACTGGAGCCTTAATAACTACTTAGGTCTAGCAGCTCATCCTGAAGTGCTGGCAGCTGATGCTGCTGCCGCGGCTGAGTTCGGTATGGCATCACCAATGGGTGCTCGTATGATGAGTGGACAGACAAAGTACCACGAGGAGCTTGAGCGTAAGATGGCTGAGTGGGTTGGCAAACCTGACGCATTCTTACTTAACTTTGGATATCAGGGTATGGTCTCAATTATCGACACAATTACCACTGCAAAGGACGTTATTGTATATGATTCAGAGTCGCACGCCTGTATTATTGATGGACTATTACTGCATAAGGCTAAGGGAGGAAAACGCTTCGTATTCCCACACAACAATATGGAGAACTGCCGTCAGCAACTTAAGCGTGCAACAAAGTGGGCTGAGGGTACTGGTGGTGGCGTACTACTTATCACCGAGGGTGTATTTGGTATGAAGGGCGACCTTGGTAAACTAGATGAAATAGTTGCATTAAAGAGTGAATTTAACTTCCGTCTACTTGTGGACGATGCGCACGGACTAGGTACAATGGGTGAGACTGGAGCAGGTACTCCTGAGCACTTTGGTGTATCAGATGGTGTGGATATTCACTTTGCAACATACGCAAAATCGATGGCTGGTATTGGTGCTTTTGTTGCAGCAGAGCCTGAAATCGTTAACTTCCTACGCTATAATATGCGCTCGCAGCTATATGCTAAGTCACTTCCAATGCCTATGGTAATGGGTGCACTGAAGAGGTACGAGCTTATCAAGCAACACCCAGAATTCCGTGAGAAGTTATGGACAATCACTCGAGCACTCCAAAAAGGATTTACTGACAATGGTTTCGAGATTGGAGTTACTGAATCTCCAGTAACACCTATCTACCTTAAGGGTGGTCCTGAGCAAGCTACAAACCTTGTGGCAGACCTTCGAGAGAACTATGGTCTGTTCTGCTCAGTGGTAGTTTACCCTGTAATTCCAAAGGGAGAGATTATTCTACGTATTATCCCAACGGCTGTTCACACGCTTGAGGATGTTGAGTTTACATTAGAGTGCTTCCGTGGAATTAGGGAGAAGTTAGAGAGTGGTATCTACGATAAAGCAGTGCCAAATATGAATGCATAGAGACTAAATTGTTTTTTAAGAGCAATATTTTTATAGAGATAGAGGCTGCCCGGAATCACAATGTGATCGAAGGTAGCCTCTTCTGGTATCTCTTTGTATATTAAACCCAAATAAGTAGATAGAGACCGTTGCAAGGCGGCGATATTTTAAAGATAACTCTAATGACTCTTCAGTCACATACTTAGATATGCTCCTTTCATAGCCCTTAGAGCCATCTTCAAAATCTCATCCACCTATCAACGCTCTCATTTCAATATAGTGCTACTCAATTAAAATGCAGAGGCTACCTACAACTCATTGGTTGTAGATAGCCTCATTTCTTGAGTTAAGAGTAAGTTCTTTTGTTCACTATAATTGGTCAAAGCATTTGTAATGGTTAGCCACAGTATAGTATTATTTATTCCGTCAAATTTATAAGGTTACTCTTACCACTAATTAGAATAGTATAACTCTAAAAAACATAGTTGCTGAATTCAATATTCTCGCCCATAAGTTGAGGTAGGTGGTTAGATGACCCTCTACCAATGGCAAAGTCTGATATAGGTAGACCGTTAGGTGCACCAACTAGGTCGTTTAGTGCCTGCACTGATTCAACCTCTTGATATTCGCTAGAACCTTCAGTCGATCCCTTAAGATAGAAACAATTTTCAGTCGATCCAAATGTTTTATCGTAAACAATTGCACTGCCACCTTCAAGAATTTCTCCTGCATTATACGAGTCTGATATCGTTGCTCCTTGAGTTAGCGAATAAGCTATTCCCGAACAATTCGACATCAGAACACCTGCATTGTAACAAGAGGAAAGTTCACCTCCTTGCATAGTACCAACTATACCACCAGATTGCTCTCCACTGCCTACAATCGTTGCACTATTAAAACAAGATCTTATCGTAGTTGATACAGCACCTGCAATAAGACCACCACTATAACCAACTGATTCTATACTACCACCTAATACTCCACAGTGCTCTATCACTGAATTTTCAACATAACCTGCTATTGCCGTTGCGGCATAATTTTCAGAGTAAATCTGCGGAGATTCAATTATAACATTCCTGATAACTGCATCCTTTACTAATCCAAATAGTGCAAGGTTGTAATCACCATCTCGTTTCGAGTATATAGTCAATCCCGATATTTTATGTCCTCCACCATCAAAAGTGCCTTTGAATCTAGGGTCACTATCATCAATAAGTCCATCTGAATATGCTATTGGTATCCAATTTGATTCAGTGATGGTAATATCCGATTCCAATAGAATAATTACACCTTCAAATGTTACGCCGCTATTGACTCTATCTCTAAAGTTTCTTAGCTCTTCTTCATTTTTGATAACTAGGTCTGGTACTACTGACTCTTCCCACTCTATGTTCTCGCCCATAAGTCGTGGTAGGTGTGTTAGCTCTGGGCTACCTACTGTAAAGTCTGTTGATGGTAGACCATTTGTAGCACCAACTAAGTCGTTAAGACCCTGAACAGTTAAAACTTCTGTCACATTTGTGGCAGTTGTACCACTTTTACTATTGCCGATAGCTGTTGAATATGAACTCGCATGGTAGTAGCTGTTAGTCACACTACCACTTTCAATAGAGCCTACAACTGAACCTGCATTAGAAGTTCCGATAACTTTACCTACGTTATATGATGAAGTTACAGAGTAATATACATTTCCAGCAATTCCGCCAACATTAGCAATTCCAGTAACTGAACCTGTGTTATAACAAGAAATTGTAGATCCATATCCACCAATTCCGCCGACATAGTTATTTCCACTCACCGAACCTGTATTATAACAATAATACGCTTTAGCTTCTACATCGGATACTCCTCCTGCAACTCCTCCGACAACATCATTTCCACTGACCGATGCTGTATTGTAACAGTTCTTAATAGTGTATGCTGCACCATCACCCACTATTCCACCAACATAATCAACTCCACTCACTGAACCACCAATTACTGCACAATTTTCAATGGTTGAGCCGTGACCAGATCCTATCAATGCACCGACAAAGTTAGCACTTGACGAAATCTGCGGTTCATAAATCACTAGATTCTTAATTGTTAAATTAGATGCCGTACCAAAGAAACCTTGATAATCAGTTGTTGCATTTGATATTATTAGCCCAGAGATGGTTTTATTTCCTCCATTAAATGTACCACTAAATCCATTTATCGGTATCCACTCGTAACCAGCTTCAAGATCAATATCATCGACTAGCTGAACGGTAATACCTTCAAATGTATTACCTGTATTTACCAAATAGGCAAACTTCACAAGTGCTGCTGCATCTGCAATCATAAATTTAGGATTTTCCCACTCTATGTTCTCACCCATTAGTTGTGGTAGGTGTGTTGCCTCTGGGCTACCAACTGTAAAGTCTGCTGATGGTAGACCGTTTGTAGCACCAACTAAGTCGTTCAAACCCTGAACAGTTATAATCTCAATCGCTGAACCATTACCATTACCAACTCCTATTGTAGCTGAACCAGTAAAGTAGAAGCAGTTAGTCACAGTACCTTTAGTAACCTGCCCTACGACTCCACCTACGTTGGTAGTCCCTGTAACTTCACCGACATTGTAACAAGAAATTACTGTATCACTCGAATCACCTGCAACTCCGCCGACATTGGTTGTTCCTGTAACTGTTCCTGTATTATAGCAAGACTCCATATCAGACTCGGTAGATCCTCCTTCTCCCATAGATCCGACAACTCCGCCGACATACTCTTCACCATTAATTGCACCTGTATTATAATTGCCTTTAAGAGATCTATACCCAGTATTTGTGAAATTAACTGATCCTACTATACCACCAACATATTTGTTGCCTGACACAGAACTAGAGTTACTACAAGATCCTATATGACCTTGTTCATTATACCCCACAACTCCACCAACATCATTATTTCCACTCACTGAACCACCAATTACTGCACAATTCTCAATCACAGTTGAAGGTTCTCCAGTACCTAACAGTGCACCAACATTGTCAGCATTCGACGAAATTTGTGGCTCTGAAATCTTTACGTTCTTAATAGTTGCACCACTCGCAAACCCAAAGAGACCTTGAGTACTAGTAGTGGCATCTGTAATAGTTAGCCCCGAGATAGTACAGTTACCACCATCAAAAGTACCTTTAAAAGGTATTCGAGTTTTATCAAATGAACCTATCGGAGTCCACTCGCCCGAAAGGGTAATATCCTTGGTTAGTACAACTGTACGACCCTCATAGTCGTGACCTGCGTTTACGTCATCTCTAAAGGCTGCTAGCTCTTCAACTGTTGTAATATACAGAATCTGACTCTTCTCAACTGGCATAGTGTAAAGCATACCCGCTGCATAAGCCCTAGTTGTTGTTGTCTCAAACTCCCATTCTAGTCCATTAGTATAAACTAGGTTGAAGTTTAGCTTACGCTCCTCAGTACTTGATACAGGGCGCACGGCAATATAGGTTCTAATCGCTGAGTTTGCCGATACCGCATCTGCTGAATAGTTTATTACATACTCATCCTCTGAGCCATTACTAAAGGTTAGAGTTTGTGGTTTATTGTTTGGCTGACCTGCAATGTCAATGGATACAATAGTCATCTCATTCTCAAAAGCTATTGTAGTATTCTCAGAGGCATACTCAAACTCTGCTTTCATACGTACTGCATCATTGATAATAGCAATTTGGCTCGCTTGTGTCTGCTCTGCGAAATCTAAAGCCTCAGCGTTACGTGCAGTAAGAGTAAGAGCATCACTTGATGGATATACAGCAGTGTAACTATCGCCTGCTTTTAACTCTACGTCACCACTAAATTTGCCGCTAGTAGCATTATCCTCGCCTTCGTAGGTAAGGTCGCCTACTCTGTTTCCTGCTTCATTATAGATGGTAATCTTGTCGATTGACTCAGCGTCATTTCTCCAAGTTGTAGAGATTTGGCGTACGGTTTCCCCAGTACCATTGTTATCTTCGAGATGTACACGTGTATCGGCCTCATAGGATTCAGTCGACGCATATAAAACAGCAGTACCCGCACCCGGTACAACTTCTTCATTATCGTGAGGAGATTTCTTACACCCCACAACTACCATTGCAACGAGTGTAATAAGTGCTAAAAAGTTGAAAGTTTTTTTCATTTGTATTGATTGTTGGTTTATATATAATTAATTCGTTGTAAGTTAAGAAAAACCATAACACATAACCTTGTACAAATATACAATTTTTCTCCAACTATACCACTTATTCACTCTAGATTCTTCAAAAAAATATAGGGTAGTACTCCAATAAGCACTACCCTATCGATTATAAATTATCGTAAAATTATCTCTTAAATTTAATTCCTATTTGCATACCATCATATGCCTCTAGTATTGCAGAAACTGTTGCAATAGTAGAATTTGAGCTACCGTCTGTTAGGGATTTTAGTAGATTTAATAGTTCGTCACTGTTGAATAGTACAGAGAATGAAGAGGCTAACACCTCAACATTCGCCTTAATGGGAATAGTACGAAGAAATACTAGATTCAACTCAGACAGCTCCGAATCGTAGGTAAATGTTCCTGTAAAACGACGATCCTTGATACTACTGTCGAATGTACCATCACTGTAAAAATTAGCAGTTAGATTCTTTGGGTCAATATTCATACTCACTAACTGAGAATTAATCTCCTGTTCCAATGTAGTTTCTGCAACCGACGCACCCATAATTGCAAGTGCATCATCAGAATTTAATTTAACCGCAACACCCTGATAAGACCAATTTCCAACGATGCTAAAGTCAATATGTTCGGATACTACCTCTTCAACTTTCTCCGTGATAACTCCCTTGAGTAGATCCCCAAAGCTCTGAGCTTGAACCGTAACGCTTATTGATAGAAAGCAACTGATAATAACAGCCACCATTAGATTTTTCTTCTTCATTGTTTCTTATATTTTTTAATAATAGTTATTATAAAGCCCTTTTGTTATGAAAAGTATGCCCTTAGCTTATCGAATATATTTTTTTTCGAGGATTTTGCCTTAGGTTTAAAGTTTACAGAGTCACGTAACTTTTCAAGAGTTTTCTTCTCCTCTGCCGATATTGTCGCTGGGACATATAGATCCACAACTACAAGTAAATCTCCAACACCATACCCATTAACATCAGGAATACCTTTACCCTTTAGTCTTAGCACCTTACCCGCATCAGTACCGGGAGCTACCTTCATCTTAGCCCTGCCACCAACTGTTGGAATCTCAATCTCTGTTCCAAGAGTTGCATCAATAATACTTAAGGTCAGGTTATAGATAAGGTCGTTACCATCACGCATCAACTCCTTGTCGGCAACCTCGTCGATCACTACAATTAAATCTCCATTCTGACCTCCGTTTCGAGCAGCATTACCCTTACCTGCAACTGACAACTGCATACCTGCACTAACACCCGCTGGAATCTTAATCTCGATAACCTCCTCGCCTCTTACTACACCGTTACCACTACACTTCTGACACTTAGCCGTGATGGTCTTACCCGTACCCTCACAAGTAGGACAGATAGTTTGAGCTGTTTGTCGTCCAAAGATTGTATTAACCTCTCGTACAATACGACCTGAGCCACTACAAGTATTGCAAGTTGCATAGCTATTTGCATCCTTTGCACCACTACCATCACATACATCACAGACAATATTTTTAGTAATCTTTAGCTTTTTAGTAACGCCTTTGACCACCTCCTCTAGGTTTAAGGTAACCTTTACTCGTATATCTCCGCCACGACTTGCTCCTGCACGGCCATCATTGCCGCCAAAGCCTCCGCCTCCAAAACCACCGCCAAAGATATTACCAAATCTCTCAAAAATATCGTCCATCGAGAAGCCTCCGCCCCCAAATCCTCCAAAACCACCGCCATAGCCCCCGCCACTTGCAGAACCAGCACCTGCGGCGTGACCAAATTGATCGTAACGTGCCTTTTTATCAGGGTTCGACAGCACATCATACGCCTCTGCTGCCTCCTTAAATTTCTCTTCAGCCTCCTTATTATCAGGATTTTTGTCAGGGTGATACTTAATTGCTGATTTTCGGTATGCTTTCTTTATCTCTTCGTCGCTGGCACCTTTGTTAACGCCTAGCACTTCATAATAATCTCTCTTACTCATTCTATACTCTAGTGTAAAATATACTATTCAAATACAACAACTTTAGCGAAACGTAATACTCGCTCGCCTACCATATACCCCTTCTCGGCAACATCCATAACCGTTCCACTCTGTTCTGGAGATGGTGCTGGGAATTTAGCAATAGCCTCGGCATAATCCACATCAAATTGTTTACCTAGAAGATCCATTTCCTTTACACCTTTAGATGCTAGCGAGGCTAGGAATTTATTGTAGATTAGCTCTACTCCATCTCTAGAGTTTTGATCAGCAATGTGTTGTAGTGCACGGTCGAAATCATCAGCAGTGGAAAGCATTGCCTTTAGTACATCGCTACCTCCTGTCTCAACAAGCTCTGCCTTCTCCCTTAGGGTACGTTTTCTGAAGTTATCGAATTCGGCTGACAAACGCATATATTTATCCTGCCATTCTTTGACTAGAGAGTCAGAGTTTTCTGCCATTTTGTCACTTTCTTCAGCACAATCGTTGTGTTCGTTAGACTCAGGGGCAGGGTTTTGTGTCTCATTAATATTAGTTTCTGATTCTACATCAGTTTGATTTTCTGTTGTTTTAGTTGTCTGCATTACTTTAATTTATTGTTTTCTATATCCTACATATGTCAAAATATATACCACGCCACTGAGATGACAAAAATTTACAAATTTTGCGCAAATATATACTATTTTACAAGATACATTTAATGTACTTTTGTAAAACAATGAATTAATGTTTATTAATAATTTTTAAGATATTCGTTATAATAACTTATGAAACACAATAGTATATTTATAGGTACACTTGTACTATTTTCGGCAATGAGTTGCCAAAGAGTTAATCAACAGAACGATGCGCATATAGCAACGACCTCACAGCATATAGAAGTGACGATTAACAAACCAGAGCAGACTCGCCTATCTTTCAACGATTTAGAATCTGGGGTAATCGAGTTGAATTGGCAACTCGACGATAGTTTTACTGTTTATAGTGATAAGGGGCAACGAATCGGCAATTTTGTCTATTCAGGTGCAATCGATGGCGATAGAGCAACATTTGTTGCGGAAGCAGGTATGGATCAGTTAATTGTTGGTCAAAATTATACGGCTGTATATCCCGCAACGGACCACGACCAATTACTGAATCGTATGAGTGAGGATATTTGCGAGGTCACTCAAATCGGAACATCTCTTGAGCATTTAAGTAGTGTGTGTCGTATGTCAGATGATTTTATATATGGCAAACAAAGTGTGGAGTTTACCCACGAGATGTCAATAATGAATATTAAATTTAACACACTTAGCACAAATACACTAAAGTCAGTAACCTTTACAGATAAGGGGGTAGACTACACTGTTAATTTCAACAATATAGTTGGTAACTATATTAATTCATATGTTGCCATTAAACCAAATATTGATGGCGTAGCACGTGATATTGTAATGACAATTGAACAAGAGGGATTAGAACCTCAAGAGGTAATTGTAAATACAACAAAGGTATATAGTGCCGGGATGCGTTATACGGCTAACATTAGCGACCAGATAGTAGGAAAGTGGGAAGTAGATAGATTTACAGTTTACGGAGGCTCATACGAGGACTATAACGTGAATAAATTTCAGGATTTCGATGACATTCCTAGCGATTGGGGCATTTGGGTTTCAGGCGAAGGTTACTACACCGAAAAAGACAACCAAATCATCTTTACGGTAAAGGGTGTAAATAATAACGGTGAACTATATGGTGAGTGCAACCACTTAGCTGGCGAAGATGGTATTTTTGCTAATTTCTATTACAATGGATCTGTTGTCAACGGCTATAACGTACCAGAACAGGAAAAGGATATAAATCATAACTATCGCAAGATACCCGCAGGGAAGAGTACTTGGACTAGAATCGAGACTGACCAAGGTTATAGATACAAGATTGAACAAGATGGGTTTATTGGGTCGCAATTTGAATTTTTTGATAGTCAGGAGGTGTTGTGGCAAGGTGCATACTATAATTTTTTAAATAAGTCATTAAAGTTCCAACCTTTGGAGATGGTAGATGCAGGTGACGTTAAGGAATTAAACTATCAGGCATATGATATTATAGTATATCACCCACGAGATCTCTATATTCAGTTGGAGAAGTTATAATAGGGTTTCGATATTGAGCGTGTCTAAAAAAACATTTTTATACCCACTCATACACAAAAGAGGCTGTTTCGATTGAATTCGAGACAGCCTCATTGCTTTGGAGTGGTATGTAAGTATGTCTTATGCGATAAAAAGTTGAATCAAGGTATTGTTTTTCAAGCAAAAATAGGTTATTTTTACTTTTTAACCCATTAATAGTTTTTGAAAATAATGAATAAGGTCACCACACTCAATCAATTTATTGTAGAGGAACAGGCAAAGTATGAATATGCAACTGGCAATTTCTCACGATTACTACATCACGTTGGTATAGCCGCCAAAAAGGTAAATCGAGAGGTTAATAAGGCTGGGCTAATCGATATACTAGGGCGAGCCGATAGCGAAAATATCCAAGGCGAAGAGCAACAAAAACTTGACCTCTATGCCGATAGCACATTCTTGGATGAGTTGTCGGCTAGTGGTGAATGTTGTGCTGTGATTTCTGAGGAACGTGAGGGGATAGTATTCTTCGAGGAGGCAATACATCAAAATGCTAAATATCTATTCTGTATGGATCCTCTCGACGGTTCATCTAATATAGATGTAAATGTATCAATTGGAACTGTGTTCTCGATCTACAAAAGAATAACTCCTATTGGTTCGGAGGTTACTGAGGCTGATTTTTTACAGTGTGGGGACAAACAAGTTGCGGCGGGCTATATAATTTACGGTTCCTCTACAATGTTAGTCTATACCGCTGGAAATGGAGTTAATGGCTTTACTCTTGACCCCTCGATTGGAGAGTTTTGCCTATCACACCCTATGATAATGACTCCTTCGAGTGGTACAATATATTCTGTGAATGAGGGCAACTATATCAACTTTCCAGATGGAGTAAAGCAATATATAAAGTACTGTCAGGAAAAGGACGAGGCAACATCTCGACCATACACCTCACGCTATATTGGCTCGCTGGTGGCTGATATTCATCGCAACTTACTCAAGGGCGGAATCTTTATTTATCCTCCGACGAATCGCCACTCTGAGGGGAAATTACGCCTTATGTATGAGTGCAACCCCGTTGCCTTTATTGCCGAACAAGCAGGAGGGCTTGCAAGTAGCGGTAGTGAGAGGATTCTAGCTATTACTCCCAATAGTCTACATCAACGCTCTGCTCTATATACAGGCTCAAGTAAAATGGTTCAGAGGGTAATTGAGTTTTTGGGCTAGCCAAAACAGATAGAGTGAGACCATTGCAAAACTTATGTTTTGCTCCGCTATGAAGAGCGTTGATAGGT
>CAYJLU010000006.1:0-40143 GCA_964371395.1 uncultured Rikenellaceae bacterium
GTGTGATCTCGACAGGATTCGAACCTGTGGCCGACAGATTAGAAATCTGTTGCTCTATCCAGCTGAGCTACGAGACCGTTTTGTTTGGAGTGCAAAGATAGATAAAAAAATATATATATCCAAAATATTTATGTAAAATCTATACTTTGCACTCTTTCACAGTGTTTTCTACATTCCATCTTCTACATTCCACACAAATGCTCTAGTCCCTTGTTCTTCGGTTTCGGAGTTTAGTTTGCGGAGTTTGCATAGTAGAGGTTCAACTTGTGAATCCTCTACTACTGAAATGATTGCGCTGTTTTTAGCAGGCCAAGTGTGATTGCCGTAGTGGGGTTCTCCTTTTACAGAGCCACGCCCAATTACATTTTCCCAACGTGTGAATCCACGAAGAGATAGTTTATCTAAGATATCTGCAATCACATCACTTAGTGCTTGATTATATACGATCATTACTGCTTTCATATCAATTTTTCATTATTATAAAGGTCATCGAAGTTCCCTTTTTCAAGTTGTAATCAAATTATTAGTTATCATTGAATTTTCTTTCGTTCTTTCTGCGTTGTTTTTTGAGTGATCTTACTCCAAATATTGTGTACACCACAGGAATTACAAATAGGGTTAGTATTGTAGAGAATGTAAGACCACCAATAACTGCAATACCCATTGGTTGCCACAGTTCAGAACCTTCGCCAAAACCAATGGCTAGAGGCGACAGACCCAGAATTGTAGTTGCAGTAGTCATAAGTACTGGTCTAAGACGTGACTTACCTGCTTGTACAACGGCTTGAGATAGTGCTACTCCACGTTCACGAAGTAGATTGATAAAGTCAACCATAACGATACCATTTTTCACTACAATACCTACCAGCATCACAGCACCGATTAGTGCAATAATGGAAAGTGATGTATCTGTCATCCATAACGATAGGAATACTCCTGAGAATGCAAATGGCAGAGAGAATAGTATAATAAACGGCATAGTAAACGATTCGAATTGAGTAGCCATCACGATATATACCAGAATTATTATAAGCAGCAGCAGTACTACCATATCTGCAAATGATTCTTGCTGATCCTCGTATGCACCACCTAGCTCAACAGTTACATTCTGTGGGATTTCGATACTATTTAGCTTAGAATTGATCTCTTTGACAACCTCACTCATTGCAGCTCCAGAGAGACTAATATTTACACCTACCATACGTTTACGATTTTCACGTTCGATTGTTGGTGGAGCAAAGTCCTCTACAACCTTAGCAACATCACTTACCCTGATAGGTTTGCCCATTTGGTTGAATACTTGGATATTCTCAACCTCTTGGATACTAGTTCTAAATGGTTCGGCATAGCGGATATATATATCGTACTCGTCTCCATCTTCACGGTATTGTGATGCTAGTAATCCATTGATTCTATTGCGCACAGCCATAGAAACAGTTGCGGTTGTCAATCCAAAGTAGCCTAACTTCTCTCTGTCGAATTCAAGGCGGAATTCTCGTCTAAGGTCATCACGTGATAGTGTGACATCTCCAACTCCAGTTATAGTACTAACGCTATTTTTAATAATGTTAGCAAGGCTATCTGTGATTGCCATATCCTGTCCGAAGATTTTGATTTGAATATCGGCTGCCGCACCCGTAGGCGAGTTACCCCCTACCGTTACTGTGCTTTCGATAATCTCTGGTAGTGATTCAAAATCAGTACGCAGAGAGTCTGCAATGTCAAATATAGAGCGGGTACGCCCGATGTTAGTAGGCGCAGACATTGTATAGTTAATAATATGTGTTCCTGTATTAGACTGCATTGCCGACCAAGCGTCAGTACCATCCGAGGCTCCTGTACTAGTAGAAATTACTGAAATTTCTGGGTACTTAGTCTCAATGATTGAGTCGAGTTCACGAGCAACATCCATAGTGTACTCAACTCTTGAGCCTAGGTCGACCTTTACATTAGCGGTGATATTACCATCGTCGACCTTAGGGAAGAACTCAGATGGAACACTCCTAAAGACGTAAATACTACCTACAAACAATCCAACAGCGATAACAATTACTACTGTGCGGTGTGACACTACCCAATTAAGAGCACGACCATAACTATTGTCGAGTTTATCTAGGAATCTATCTATTGGTTTGAAGATTTTCCCCATACCCTTATAACTCTTGCTCTTCTCAAAGCGAAGCATAAGTGAACTCATCATAGGTGTTAGTGTAATTGCCGCCACTGTCGAGACCACTGTAACAAGACTGACAATCCAACCCAGCGACTGGAACATAATACCCGCAATACCCGAAAGCATTGTCAGAGGTAGGAAAACCGCTACAACTACTAGCGTGGTGGCGATAACTGCTAGCCATACCTCATTGGTTGCATATATAGCTGCCTCTCTAGGTGAGCTACCTCTCTCAATATGTTTTGTAATGTTCTCAAGTACTACAATAGCGTCATCCACCACCATACCAATGGCTATGGATAGCGATGATAGTGATATTACATTGAGCGATCCACCCGAAATATTGAGGTATATAAACGAAACAATAAGCGAGACGGGAATGGTAAGTACGATAATAAATGTAGCTCGCCACCTACCTAGGAAGAATAACACTACTATTGCAACGAAAAGGAATGCAAAGAGAATAGTCTCAGTTAGTGAGTCTATGCTATTTTGGATATTATCGGAAAAGTCAGTGATAATACCGACCTTCACATCTGGTGGAAGGTTATTCTGAATGTCAGGTAGTGCTGCTTTAACCTTATTGGCAATCTCTACGGTATTTGCTCCCGATTGCTTCTGGATAACTATACGAACACCTAGATCTCCATTTACTCTCTCGTCGATTGAAGTCTTCTTTAGAGTATCCTTAATTTGGGCAATGTCGGATAGGAATACCTGTCGACCACTATTATTGGCAACAACGATATTTTCCATATCATCGGCAGAGTTGAACTCCCCGACTGCTCGGATATTAATAGTTTGACTACCTATATCAAGGCTACCACCGGGAGTGTCAAGATTCTCCGCTGCAATTATCTGACCTAACTGCTCCACAGATATATTATAGCCCTCCATCTTACGGGGGTCAACGTTAATCTGTATCTCACGTTCATTTGCCCCTGCCATACTCACCGCACCAATACCATTGATACGGTTTAAGACGTCAACTAACCCTTCATCTAGTATCTTATAGAGTGCTTCGTAGGATGTAGATGCCGTAGCATATAGCACCATAATCGGCATCATTGAGGTCGAGAACTTGAATATATTAGGGTTATCAGCATCCTCAGGTAGTTGACTCTCAATCATCGAGAGTGCATCTCGGACATCATTGGTGGCGGCATCTAAGTCCGTACCCCACGCAAACTCAAGTGTTACAATAGAGATATTATCCGATGACCGTGAGGTTATATCCTCTAGATCATCAACTGTATTTAGTTCGTTCTCTATAATCTCAGTGATATTAATCTCAATATCCTGAGCATTAGCTCCCACGTATGATGTATAGACCGTAATGGTGGGTAGCTCCATCTCCGGATACATATCCACAGAGAGTGTGCGAACTGAATAGAGTCCAAATACGATAACACCGATAAATATCAGTACTGTCGAGATGGGTTTTCGCACGGAAGTTTCATATATTTTCATATCATTTTTGCTTTATTCGTTTAAGACAATATGGCGGTATGCCTACTTAACAACTTTAACTTTATCCCCGTGAATAAGTCTCTGCATACCAGCAATAACAACTTCATCACCGTTATTGATTCCCGAAATTATCTCGTACTTATCCCCAACAATTTGTCCAACCTCAACCGAATGTCTCTCAACGGTACTAGTCTGCTGGTTTACCACAAAGACGTAACGCTCCGAAGAACCTTGCTGCTTTTGTACGGCAATATCTGGAACTAGTACGTGCTTAACACTACCGAAGTTCATCACCACGTTACATAGCATACCCGGACGTAACTTCATATCGCCATTGTTTACTGTTACCTCAATTTTAAATGTACGTGTCGAGGCATCAATTGCAGGATATACAAGAGATACCTTGCCCGGGAATACCTCGCCCGGGAATATCTCAAGCTCTATATCCACTGCCATACCATCCTTAACTAGCGGAAAGTATCTCTCAGGGATATTCGTAACAACCTTTAGTCTGTCGATTTGCATAATTGTCAGAATTCCACTTGCTCCCGTTGGCATATAGACATCACCGGGATCAAAAGCTCTATTGGTTACAACACCACTAATTGGCGAAGTAAGCACTGCGTTCTCCTTAAGGTTATCAACAGAGTGTCTGCTAACGTCAAGTTGAGTCTTTTGAGCATCAAGTTGTTGTTTACTAATACCACCACTCTTGTATAGCTCATCCATACGCTTATAGTCACGCTCTAGGTTAGATAGCTGTGCATTTGCCTGCATATATTGATAGTCATCCATCTTGACTACTACTTGACCCTTGCGAACTCTATCACCGACCTCCACTAGGATATTCTTAATGCGAAGTCCGATCTGTGGAGAGATATTATTGACAAGATAAGGGTCGATTGTTGCGGTAAATTTCTCGATTTGGGCAATATCCTGCTCTAAAACTATATTAGTCTTTACTTGAATAGGTGCCTTCTCGGTGGTTTCTGTTTTAGTTGATTGTTCCTCTCCACAGCTTGTGAGTGCTAGCAGTAGGATTGGTAGTGCCAGTGCGGCTAAGATTCGTTTTTTCATCTCGTTGTTTATAGTAGTATTTATTATTATATTCTTTTTATATGTCGTATCCAATAGTTTTATCGAAGTCAGCCTTTGCAACCATATAGTTGTAGATAGCCTCTTGGTAGTTCATATCGGCTTGGATTAGCTGAACCTGAGCTTGGTTTACCTCCACGATTGTACCCATACCACTCTCATATCTAGTCACAGCAATTTTATAACCACTCTCGGCTTGTTCGCCAGCGAGGCGGTTTGCCTCCATCTGACGCTTTGCACTCAATATATTGCTGACTGCAGCCTGTGCCTCAACGCTTAGACTCTCCTCTAGGTACTCCCTCTGGGTTTCGAGTTGCCCCTGTTGATTAATAATCTGTTTCTGTTTGTTCACCTTGGTCATACCAGCGAAAATCGGAACTTCGAGTTGAAGCCCAACCATTGCAGTACTTTGCCAATCGTATGAACCAATCTTAAGGTCATTACTTTGGGTGAGGATTTGGTATGAACCAAATGCAGCAAGTGTTGGCAGATTCAGGGTCTTCTGTATCTTGAGTTGACTCTCAAGCATATTGCCTTGGATGTTTAAGAGTTCAAGGTCTGCATTATTACTCAAATCAATAGTAAAGTCGTGATGTTCGTTAATGTGTTCGACATATGACAATAGTTCTTCTTGAAGGTCAACATTAGTTTGAAGTGGTAGCCCCAGTAGCATATTTAGCATCAGGCGTGAATTATAGTTTGCGCTCTGTGCTGCGTACAGCGATGGATTAAGGTTACTTAATTGAACCTGCGAGGTGATTAGATCATACTGCGAAACCACTCCTTGATTATAAGCATTTTGACTATTATCTACAACCTCCTGAGCAAGAGCTATATTCTCGATGATTAACTTGAGCGAGCTTTCGGTTAATAGGACTTGATATACTGCTTTTTTAACTTGTGTAGAGAGTTCAATTTTCGATGAGCGAGCCTTCTCCACTGCCTCTAACATCTGCTGCTCATTAAGTTCAAGTGTCTTGTAGATAGTTGGTACAAATAGCGGCACAGAAAGAGATAGACCACCAGTAAAACTATTCGCAAAACCCATTCTCATAGCACCCCCAGTACCCGGACCAAATACATCCACTGGTAAGAACATCACCTGAGGCAACATATTATATGAGTACTGACCCGTTGCGCTAAGGCTCGGTATAAGGTTACCAACAGTCTCTTTTCTTACATAGTTCTGACGCTCAATCTCACTATTTGCAATCTTTATCGTTGGATTTTCGTTAAGTGCAATATTTATGGCGTCATTGAGGTTAATCGAGATTGTATCTCCACTCATCGCAACAGTGCCACTCTCGGTGATTGTCTGTTGCGCCCAACTTCCTAGCGTTGTGGCTAGAAGCATTGCTATAATTAATCTTCTTTTCATCTACTTTATTGTTATATTATTGATATTACTAATTGTCTAAAACTCTTTATCTCTATCGTTTACTTGCTATACTATCTATTTTGTCAACACCCTTTGCTGTGGCAATTCCACGAATAAAGTGAATGAACATATACTTAAATGCGTCATTGGGTGAAATATTACTCACCATACTCACTCTTTGGTAGTTACTCATAAGGTTAAATATCGATTCCATAATAACATATGCTGCAAACTTAAGGTCTATATCCTCCTTGATATACCCCATCTCTACTCCTTGGGCAAAACCCTCAACCATATCTCTGTAAACCTCATCATAGTGTTTGACGAAGTACTTTTTGAATAGGTGTGGGTAGTGCTTATGAACATCATTTGATATTTGTCCGTGTAGCATAAAATCTTTATCTACTTCATCGAGCATAGCAAAGATTGAATCTATCATATCATCATAGCACTGATAGATCTTTTGTTTACGTGCTTTGGAGTCGTTAATAAGGCGCTCAATAACTGCGATAACTAGCCCTTCTTTGTCTACAAAGTGCTCATATATCGTGCGTTTCGACACGCCAATATCTTGCGCTACGCTATCCATTGTGGTGTGGCGAATACCCTTGACCTTCATTAATTCAAGACTTCCCAGAATTATCCTTTCCTTTACTACCATAGAAAATTATCTATTATTGAAATTGTAAAAAAATTAAGAGCTGCAAAGTTAATACAAAAAACTAAATAAACAAAAATAGTTTTCAAATTTTTCTGCCGTTAAATCTTTCACCGAAAGCTATATTATTTTGTATAATTGCATAACTCTTGTATCTTTGTAGTAATGACACAGAACTATTATGAACTAACCCTAAAGCGATATGGAACAGATATATAATAGAGAATTAAGTTGGCTTGAGTTTAACGACAGAGTACTCCAAGAGGCACAAGATCCAACTGTACCACTTATCCAAAGATTGCGATTCTTAGGTATATACTCCAATAATCAGGATGAATTCATAAAGGTTCGTGTCGCTAACCTAATTAGATACTGCTCGCTCAGTGAAAAGAAGCAACCGAAGATGACCGGAGGTATTCAACCCGCCCATCTGCTCTCGCTAATAAACGCCAGAATGTTCAACTCACAGCGTAAGTTTAGGGAGACGTACCAAGATATTCAGAATTATTTGGAGGCAGAGAATATATTTGTGGTGGATCATACCGAACTATCGGAGATGCAGATTAAGTATTGCAGAGAGTACTACCACTCAAAAGTGAGCCTTAGGTTAGTGCCAATACTGCTAAGAAAGAGGATGCCAACTCCATTTTTACCCGATGGCAGAGCATACCTTGCCGTGAAGATGGATAATGTCCGAAGTGCTCGTTATGCTATAATCGAAATTCCTGTTAGCGATGCCTGTCCTCGCTTTATCACCCTACCCTCAGAGATCAAGGGCAGAGTAGATATTATCCTGCTAGATGATATTATTCGCCTACTACTCGACGAAATATTCTTTATGTTCAACTATCAAACAATTGAGGCACACAGCTTTAAAATTGTAAGAGATGCCGAACTGACCCTCGATGAGGATGTTCGTAAGAGTATGACACAAAGGATGTCTGCTGGTATTGATCTTAGAGTCAAGGGTAGACCCGTAAGACTTACCTACGATACACAGATGCCAACAGATACACTCTCGATGATTGCTCGCAAACTAGGATTTAAAACAACCGACCAACTTGAGGCTGGTGGTAAGTATCACCTAATGCGAGATCTTATGAAGTTCCCGAAGGTAAAAAACGAACTAGAGAATAATAAAACAACACCTCTAAAGCACCCCCTTATTAACTCCACAAGTAGCATCCTTAAGGTTGTCAAACGTAAGGACATACTACTTTGCTATCCATATCACTCATTTCAACCATTTATAGATATGCTACGAGAGGCGGCAGTGGATCCTATGGTTCACTCAATATCCATTACGCTATATCGTACCGCTAACCACTCTAAGGTGATTAACGCTCTGATAAATGCCGTAAAGAATGGTAAGCAGGTCACAGCAATGGTGGAGTTAAAAGCACGCTTCGATGAGGAGCAGAATATTATTAACACTAAATTCCTGCAAGATGGCGGAGTCAAGGTGATACATAGCCCTGATTCAATAAAGGTACACAGTAAGTTAGTCATAATCGAACGTTCGGAGGGTGCTAATCCAAGTAAGGGTTACGTTTATGTAGGGACGGGCAATTTTAATGAGAATACAGCTGGGCTTTATAGCGACTTTGGGTTACTAACCTCAAACGATCAGGTTGCCGAAGATGCTCGAAAGCTATTCGATCACCTGCTAAATGTACATAAGCACTATAATTTCAAACAACTGGTAGTCTCGCCATATAATATGCGTAACTACTTAACAGAACTCATCGACAACGAAATTCGATACGCAAAGAGAGGTAAAAAGGCATATTTCTATGGCAAGTTTAACTCCCTTACCGATGTAAAGCTGATAAACCATCTCTATAAGGCATCGGAGGCTGGTGTAAAGATTCGTCTAGTAGTGCGAGGAGCTTGCTGTTTGCAGGCAGGGATCAATGGGCTGAGCGAAAATATAGAGGTCAGAAGCGTGGTGGATAAGTATTTAGAACACGCTAGACTTATTATCTGTCATAATGGAGGTAAGTCCATTAGTTATATTTCCTCTGCTGATATTATGACTAGAAATCTTAATAGGCGAATTGAGGTAGGCATCAACATCCTTAGTGCGGATATTCACCAAACACTAGTCGATTACTTTGAGATACAGTGGCGTGACAACGTCAAATCACGACTTATTGCATACCCATACGACAATACTTATGTTTCACGTTTAGATGGTGAGGAAGAGCATCGCAGTCAAGTTGAGTTATATGAATATTTTGCAGATAAAAAGGGTAATTAGAGATGAACAGAGAGACACTTGCAGCTATTGACATAGGAAGCAACGCAATTCGTTTGCTTATTAATTACGTTGAGAATCAAGATAACAGAGTAGCCTTCAAACGAGGAGCATTTGTTAGAGTACCAATTCGTTTGGGCGAGGATGTCTTTACTCAGGGGCGGATTAGTGAACTAAAGCAAGAGAGGCTATGCGATGCAATGAAGGGATTTTCGGCACTAATGAAGACCTTTAAGGTCAAGGCTTATAGGGCTTGTGCAACTAGTGCAATGCGTGAGGCTGGTAATGGCAGAGAGGTTATTGACTATATCTATGAACAGAGTGGTGTTAGAATTGAGATCATCTCAGGCAAGGAGGAGGCACAGACTATCTTCGAGGCGGGCGACATTGCAGGTCTTATGAATAGCGACCAAACTTATCTATATGTCGATGTAGGGGGTGGTAGTACAGAGGTGACTGTATATGCTAATGGTAAGCCTATGGTTAGCGAGTCATTCCCAATCGGCACAGTACGTATGATTTCCAAGGCTGTGGGTAAGGATGAGTTTGAGCGATTTAGAGAGTGGTTGGAGACAAAAGCACTCCCTTACTCACCAGTAGCCATTATAGGCTCGGGTGGTAATATTAATAAGATCCATAAATTATTAGGCAAGAAGGACAATCGGGACTTTATACGCTATGTGGAGCTTAAGGTGCTCAATGATCAATTAAAGAATATGACCATTGAGCAACGTATTAATAATATTGGACTCAATGAGTATCGAGCTGATGTTATTATGCCTGCACTAAAGATATTTTTAAGCTCATCGAAAACCTGTCGTATCGATAAGATAATAGTACCAAAGATTGGGCTTGCTGATGGTATTATTCACCATCTATATGCAAAGAGTTAAGCTTGAAATTTGGACTCAAAATAGGGAGATGGAGGGGGTTAAAAAAAATACCAAAAAAATGCGCACGCAATTTCACTTGCTATTTCACTTATTTACAGACAAATAACTAATTCATTATTGGTTATATCTAGGGGTTGAAAATCAAAAATTGCATAATAATTTGATACATTTTAAGTTATAATTATGAAAGTCCAGATAATCTGCTTATCTTTGTGTCATAAAAATATCAAAATATTATTTATTTTTGAAATAATGTCTTATTGCTTCCTCCGTTTTGGGCGGTACGTTTAAAGTTGAATTAAGGTTGTTATTTCTGTGATATTCAGAAACTTAATAAAATACAAAATACTTAACCAAGGAGAGACAATTTTAATGACATTTAGTGAGATGGGATTAAGTGAACCCCTAGATAGAGCACTTAAAGAGAAGAGTTATAGTGTACCAACACCTATTCAGCGTAAGGCAATTCCAACATTGCTAACAAGACGAGACATACTAGGCATAGCCCAGACTGGTACGGGCAAGACAGCGGCATTCGCCCTGCCTATTATTGAACTACTACATAAACAACCTCGCAATAAACGTGAGAGAAGACCACTAAGAGCACTTATATTAAGCCCGACTAGAGAGCTTGCAATGCAGATTGGTGAGTCATTCGATTTATATAGTAAATATACATTCCTAAAGCATACGGTTATTTTTGGAGGGGTAAATCAAAACCCTCAAGTGGCTAGACTAAGACGTGGTACCGATATTCTTATTGCAACGCCCGGTAGACTACTTGACCTTATTGCACAAGGTCATATAAAGCTAGATAGAATAGAACACTTTGTCTTGGATGAGGCGGACTGTATGTTGGATATGGGCTTTGTTCACGACATTCGTCGAATTATTGCGCTACTACCATCTATCAGGCAATCTATGCTCTTCTCGGCAACTATGCCTAAAGAGATAGCTACAATAGCCGCAGAGATCCTAAACAAACCTAAGAGAGTTGAGGTTGCACCCGTAGCCTCGGTTGTGGATACTATCGAGCAACAGTTATACTTCACCGACAGTAAAGCTAAGATAAACCTACTTGTAGACATCTTGAGTAAGAATGAGGAGAAATCCGTACTAATATTCTCGAAGACTAAGCACGGTGCCGATAGAATTGCTCGTTCGCTAAGTAAATTCGAAATAACATCGGAGGCAATACACGGTAATAAGTCTCAAAATGCGAGACAGACTACCCTTCGTAACTTTAAGAGCGGAAAGATAAAGATTATCGTTGCAACGGATATTGCTGCCAGGGGTATTGACATTAAGGACTTGGGGTTGGTGGTAAATTATGACCTTCCAGAGGTAGCTGAAACCTATGTACACCGAATTGGACGTACCGGTAGAGCTGGAAACAGCGGTTTAGCCGTCAGCTTTTACAGCCAAGGAGAGGAGAAAAAGGTTCGTAGAATCGAACGACTCACAGGTAATAAACTCTATGCCGCAAGTGCACAGATGTAAACAACTATAAAATTCAAATTTTTAACCAATATAAAACTAAAAAAACTATGAACATTTTTGTTTCAAAGCTAAGTTGGGGTACAACAGATGAGACCCTAAACCAACTATTCTCGAACTATGGTGAGGTGAGTAGCGCAAATGTAATTATGGATCGTGAAACTGGCCGCTCTCGTGGTTTTGGTTTCGTTGATATGCCAAATGAAGAAGAGGGTAAAGCTGCTATCGAAGCACTTGATAACTCTGAATTCGAGGGAAGAACTATTACTGTTAACGTAGCACGTCCAAGAGAGGATCGTCCACGTAGATACTAAATAATATTAGAATAGTTACACGTACTTATCCTATATAATTCATTATATAGAGGATATAACAAAAAAGTGTCTAGAAGCTCTTTGCTTCGGCACTTTTTCTTGTTTAGTACAATCGAGTTTACAACATATCGGAGAATATTGATATAGATCGCACCGAGTATATAGATTCATTGTGGTAGCCCAAATAATCTACAAAAGCATAGAGAAATTCTCGACGGAGCGACCCTCTAAGTTCAATACTATTAAGCTCATTAAACTCGGCTTGAGTGAGCCTATACAGTAGCTCGGCAATTTCGGGTTTAAAGTATAGAGTGTGAAGTGGCTCATTGGGGGTATAGCAACTCTCCTTAATATCAAAGTAATTACCAGCGGAATAGTCGGTAGGAGGCGAATAACCCAATAGTGAGGCTAGTTGTACGAGGAAATATAGGTGAAAATTCGCAATAGCCATCGGACTGGTAAGCGAATCTAACTGGAGCACAGAGAGGTGGCATAGTCTATGGATTGATGAGTCAGAGTCCTTGACCACTCTGTATAGAATCTCGCCAAGGAGCATAACTATCATAGCCTTATTGGGAGATGAGGGGATAGTGCGAAGTGGTGGACATAGTACGACATCACGCATTGTGTGAAGCCCCTGAGCACTTGGAGCAACTCCCTCGAATTCGATAAGGTATAGCGGTTGAAATAGATTCCGACTAGAGTTCTTCGTTACACTCACCACGTAACTACACCTACCGTGTTGGGATGTGAGTAGATGTACAATTAACTTCTTCTCACCATACTTTGTGGTATAGAGTACGACACCTCTGTCTCGATACGAGGCTCTGCGCTGCTGCTTTAACATAATGCCTATGGTATTAGAGACTAACTATACGCCAAGATGTTGGATACATATTATTGACCCTTGCTCCAATTCTCTTTGCAAAACCTATGGGAAGCCCCCCGTAGGTGATTAATTGTAATCCCTCGCTAAGTTCACCACTAGGTATTACTCCCTTACGCATAAACTCTACCCCTAGTTCAAGGGGTAGTTCGCTCCGTGGAAATATATCTTCGGCACCGCTATACAGTGCAAAATTATGCGAAGGCTTGAGCTTACCTCTAATCTCTTCACCAAACTCTACACCTGCCATTAATATCTGTGTGCGTGTTGATTGCAGCTCCTCGACAATAGATACCATCGGCTCGCTATAACCATAAAGTTTCCCACCGTGCTCTACTTCAAGCAGCTCTGCTTTTGAGTACTTGCTGGGCTTGAGTTTCAATTTACTTCTGTATTTTTTAGCGATATTACTTCCCGTAAACTCCAGAACTGCGATAAATAGCCCCTCACCACGCACCTGACCGGGGTATAGGTGACTTCCAAACTGCCCGCCATCGCCCAGAGACTCGGTATAGTGTCTATGGAGTTGAAATTCGCCACTTTGAACTAACCACTCAACATTCTGTTCATTCTCATTTGCATTAAAGGTACAGGTACTGTATATTAAATACCCGCCCTCTGCTAACATCTTTTTGGCATCACTGAGGATTCTACGTTGGCGTGCGGCACATAGTTCAACACTCTTCAACGACCACTCCTGTCTAGTGGCAGGATCTTTACGGAACATTCCCTCGCCAGAACAGGGTGCATCAACTATAAGTACATCCACCTTACCAGTCAGAGCTACGGCTAATTGTGAGCTATCCGACGAGGTGACAATGGTATTACCATCGCCCCATCTAACCACATTTTGAGCTAAAATACCAGCCCTCTGACGAATCACCTCATTGGCTATAACAACACCCCTTTGCCCTACAACACTAGATATATGCGTACTCTTACCACCCGGAGCTGCACATAGGTCAAGAACAGTAACACTACGCTCTATACCACTGAGTAACTTATCGACAACTGCACCCACTGCCATAGAACTTGCCTCCTGAACATAGTACCCCCCTGCTGCGTGGATCGGGTCGAGAGTAAAGCTTGGTCTCTGTGGTAGGTATCGCCCCTGATCGCACCAATCCACACTATCGGTATAGTTATTATTGAATGGTTTTGCAGGATTTAATCTAATAGATATCTCGGAGGTGGTATTGAGTGCCTCGCACAACTCCTTTGAATTTGCTGCTACGAAATCCAGTGGTAAATTATACTCCATCGTACGGTTCTCTGCTATTTCTTTATCGTGTTAATAACCTCGCAGATTCTATCCACAACTCCATTTAACACTCCTTCATCACTTGAGAATATATCCTCACTGTCAATATCAATAACAAGTATCGGAGAGGTACTATAACTAAATGTCCAGTTCTCGTATAACTCGTTGAGCGATTTTATGTACTCCTTATCGATGGTTGTCTCATAGCTACGACCACGCTTTTTGATATTCTCCAAGAGCTTTTCGGAGGAAGCCCTAAGGTACACCAGTAGTGCTGGAGAGTCTATCTTTTCGATCACCTGCCCGTATAGTTCGTAGTAACTCTCAAACTCACGAGACTCCAAAAGATTGATATTGTACAGGTTCTTTGCAAATATCTCTGCATCCTCATATATAGTTCTATCCATTATGCAGTCTTCATTGCTCTGAATAACACGCTTTAGGGTCTTCCACCTCTGAGCAAGAAAATAGATCTGAAGCTCAAAGCTCCATCGTTTCATATCTATATAAAAATCGTCAATATATGGATTTCCACCCTCATTCTCGATAGGTACGTTCACCCACTCTAATCTCTGACTGAGGCGTTCGGCTACAAGACTCTTGCCCGAACCAATATTTCCTGCTATGGCTACATACATAATCTTCTCTATTTAATCTGCTGCATAGCAAGTAACTTGCTGTATAGCCCATTGTGAGCAATAAGTTCATTGTGGGTTCCCTGCTCCACGATCTCTCCACCCTCAATAACTATAATTCTATCGGAACCAGTAATTGTACTAAGTCTATGGGCAATAACTAATGAAGTTCGTCCCTTGAGTAGCTCAAGGAGTGACTCTTGGACAATTCTTTCGCTCTGGGTATCGAGTGCCGAAGTAGCCTCGTCCAGTATTAGTATCTCGGGGTTACGAAGGACTGCTCTGGCAATAGATAACCTCTGACGCTGACCTCCACTAAGTTTCATCCCTCTATCACCAATATTAGTATCGAAACCACTATCGCTACTCTCGATAAATTCTAGTGCGCCTGCTATGCGTGCCGCCTCGACAACCTCCTGCTTACTTGCAGTATTATTTCCCATACGTATATTACCCTCAATGGTATCATTGAACAGTATGGTATCCTGCGCCACAATACCCATCTTATCACGAATACTACTGAGTGTATAGTCCCTAGTATCCTTACCATCAATGGTAATAGAACCTTGCTGAGGATCGTAGAATCTAGGGATAAGGTCGGAAATGGTAGATTTACCGCCACCCGATGGACCCACTAATGCAACTGTCTCGCCCTTCGCAATCTTAAATGAAATGTTGTGTAGTATGGTTCGCTCCTCGTATGCAAAACTCACATCTTTAAACTCGATTGAATCCTTAAAGCATACTAACTCTTCAGCATTAACCTTATCCTTAACCTCAATCGGGGTATCTATTAACTCTAGTACACGAGTTCCTGCCGCAATCCCTTGGTTTATATTACCGAAGGCATCGGCAATACTACGTGCTGGTCGAGTTATCTGTGAGAAGATAGCAAGGTAGGTAAAGAATGCCGCTGGAGCAAGTTCACCGCTAAGTATCATACTACCACCGTAAACTAAAATAATAGATAGAGAACTAACTCCTAATGTCTCACTCACCGGAGAGGCTAATTGTTGGCGTGCTGCTATATATCGCTGAATATTTGCAAATAGTCCGTTTTGTGTCTTAAACTTATCGGCTACGTACTCCGTAGCATTGTAGCTCTTCACAGTCTTAATACTACCTAGCGATTCATCTAGGGTTGAGACCACCTCGGCAAACGCCTCCTGCCCCAATCTAGCACTACGTCTTAGTTTTTTTACTATCGTACCGATAAATAGAGCTATGACAGGTAGTACAAGTATGGTAAAGATGGTAAGTTCGCCCGAAATAGAGATTAACACTGCTAAGTATCCACCCAAAAGCAATGGCTCTTTAATCATCACCTGAAGGGTATTTGTCACACAGTACTGAACTACCTGAACATCTGAGGTGATCTTACTGATAATATCCCCCTTACGTTGTGAACTAAAGAAACTAACTTGCAGGCGTATAACCTTATCGAAGACAGTATTACGGAGGTTCTCTAGGGTATGAATCTTTAGATTCTCCATAATTCGCTGGGCAAGGTATCGGAATGTATTGCTAAGTAGTACAATGATAACGGTGAGTATTGCCAGTGCAAATAGCATATCTTGAACATCATATTTACCCCCAACTATTGAATACAACCAATAGTTTATTAGCTCTTGAAAGTATGTTGTAGACAGTGAAAACTCTGGTGCTGAGGTGATCGAACTCATCATTGCATCGGGATCAAACATTGTCTCGATAATCGGAAACAACATCACATAGGTGAATGTATTGAAGATTGTGTAGAGTATTACGCAGATAAAGTATGGTATTGCATATCTGGAGTATGGTCGTCCAAATGATAGTAGTCTAAAGTATGTTTTCACTGCTAATCTCTATTATATAATTATTAAATTTATTGGCTTCAAACTAAAATTTTAGAGCCATATAATCTACAAAGATACAAAAAAGAGCGTATATTTGCGTTCTAATTTCAATAAAAAAATTTATAAAATGGGTAAAAGAAGGCAAAAATATCCGCTTATTCAAGGGCTAGAGATAACCGATATCGCAGCTGAGGGCAAGGCACTAGGGCGCACTAATGAGAAGGTTGTATTTGTTAGAGGCGCAGTGGTTGGCGATGTGGTTGACGTTCAGATTAACTCCTCTCGCAAGAATTTTATGGAGGGATATATCGTTAATTTTGTAAAGAAATCAGAGCTAAGAATTGAGCCTTTTTGCGAACTATTTGGTGAGTGTGGTGGCTGTAAGTGGCAGATGCTACCCTACCATCAACAGATCACCTATAAACAACAACAGGTAGTAGATCAGCTCACAAGACTCAGCGGTGGCGTTCAAATCCCAGAGGTAAACCCTATTGTCGGAAGTGAGGCTACGGAGTACTATCGTAATAAACTAGAATTTACTTTCTCTTCGAGAAAGTGGGTCACACGCAAAGAGGTTGAAGCAGGAGCTAAGTTAAGCTCAACTGGTGGGCTTGGCTTTCACATACCGGGGATGTTCGATAAGATTATTGATGTAAAAAAGTGCTACTTACAAGAGGATATAAGCAATAGAATTCGTAATGCAGTGCGTGACTATACAATTGATAAGGAGGGTTTTGAATACTATGACCTACGTACTCACGAGGGGCTAATGCGTAACTTAGTGGTACGCACCTCAACCACTGGTGAGGTGATGGTAATAGTTGTATTTGCATTAGATAGGGAGCAACAAAGAGTAGAACTACTTGAGTACCTTAAGGCAGAGTTCCCAGAAATTACCTCTCTGTGCTACATCGTCAATACTAAGCTCAATGACTCGATGGCAGACCAAGATGCTATATGCTACTCTGGCACACCGTATATTATGGAACAGATGGAGGGGCTGAAGTTTAGAATTAACCCTAAGTCATTCTATCAGACAAACTCTCCTCAAGCATTTGAGCTGTACTCGCACACTCGTAGAATGGCGGCACTTACTGGCTCTGAGGTGGTCTATGACCTATATACTGGTGCTGGTACTATTGCTAACTTTGTTGCTAAGGGTGCAAGCAAGGTTGTAGGCGTGGAGTATGTCGAGGAGGCGATTATAGATGCAAGGGTAAACTCTCAACTCAATGGAATTGACAATACGGTATTCTTTGCCGGGGATATGAAGGATGTACTGACAAGGGAGTTTGTTGAGGTTAATGGTCGCCCAGATGTAATGATTGTCGACCCACCACGTGCAGGTATGCACAGTGATGTTATAGATGTGATACTCGCTGCCGAACCTCTAAGAATAGTATATGTTAGTTGTAATCCAGCTACTCAAGCTCGTGACCTTGGGCTTCTTGATGCGAAGTATAGCGTAGTGGAGGTGCAACCCGTGGATATGTTTCCACACACCGCACACGTTGAGAATATAGTACTACTCAATAGGCGATAGTTCAAGGAGTGCGACAGGTGGTCTATTATAGGTATCGAGATAGATACTCCGCACTTAAAATCGCACTTTAATACATTATTTATCTGTTTTTTTCGTACCTTTGTTGTACTGACAATAAATTCAAAAACTACATCGAATAACACTATGACTGAGTTCTATTGCGTTGCCGACCACATATTCTCTCTTACAATGCAGAGCACTAATTCTCTGTGGAATAGACACACTGCATATACGCCATTTCAAATAGAGGATTGTAGTGATAATAACTCACAGATATTTAACCTTACGGTAAAAGATGGAGTTGAACTCACTGGGGCAAAGGTAATCCACCTAGAGGATAACAGTAATGATGATACTATCAAGTTAGATCTCTATATCGGCGATAGCTCATACTTTATTGAGTTGCGTAATTCAATAAGTGGCTTTGTGTGCGCTAGAATATCGATTTCGTTTGATTACAAGGATTGCGCTGTTAGCCTTTTCGGGAGTGAGTCGGAACAAAGAATAGGACTAGAGAATGCACTAATTGTGTCATATATGTTCTCTACGATGTCACTCAAGACACTATTCATTCACGCTTCGTCGGTTATATACAATGGTCGGTCATATCTATTTATTGCTAAGAGTGGCACGGGAAAGAGCACCCATAGCCAAATGTGGCTTAAGGCATTTAGCGACGCTGAGTTAATGAATGACGATCACCCTATCATTAGAATACATCCCAATGGTGAGGTCATTGCGTATGGATCACCGTGGAGCGGTAAAACACCGTGTTACAAGGCTATCTCTGCACCCCTAGGTGCACTAGTTAGGGTTAGACGTGCCGAGATTAACAGATTAATTAAACTTCCTACATTTCAGGCATACGGCTCGATTATGACAAGTT
Source organism: uncultured Rikenellaceae bacterium (assembly GCA_964371395.1). Taxonomy (GTDB): domain Bacteria; phylum Bacteroidota; class Bacteroidia; order Bacteroidales; family Rikenellaceae; genus Mucinivorans. Next base: position 18,785 of record CAYJLU010000006.1, read on the forward strand.
GTGCTGGGGTCAGCTATATTGAGGAACTAGCCGATAGAAAGAGCGAGACGCTGGACGAACTTATATCTAAGGTCCCGTGCTATATTATGGAGTGCAAGGCTGAGGTAGAGGCGGCACAGGTGTGTCAAGATGGGCTATCTAAAATCTAATAACACGTGAGGAGAGTAAAAATATCGAATAAGGAACTACTCGCTGATGTGGTAGAGTTACTCAATGTGGATAGGGTGGTTACTATTCGGGTTAAGGGTAATAGTATGCTACCACTAATTAGAGGTGGACGAGATAGCGTAGAGCTTAAAAAGTTTGATAACTACAATCTGGGTAATATAGTACTAGCCGAGGTTACTCAGGGTGTATATGTCATACACCGAATTATAGAGATGCAGGGGCATAGGGTTGTACTGATGGGCGATGGTAACATAAGGGAGGTTGAGGAGTGTACCATAGCGGATATAAGGGCAAAGGTTATAGCGATAATAACCCCCGTGAAGCGAAAGGAGTGTACCGAGGGTGGTCAGAGGAGGTTCTTTAGATTTTGGAGTGCAGTAAAACCACTGCGAAGATATATTTTAGCAATTTACAGAAGAGTTATTTTATAAAAAACTATACAATGAAAATAGTAAACGGATTTAAACTAAGGACAATTGGAGGCGAGAATATCGTTGCGGGCGAGGGTGTTGAGCAGGTAAATTTCAATAAGTTGATTGCTCTTAACCAAACTGCTGCGTGGCTCTGGCGTGAACTAGAGTCAAAGGAATTCGACCAAAGTACTGTGGCAGAGATGCTACAAAATCATTATGATATAGATAAAGAACTGGCAGAACGTGATGCTAGTAATATTCTAAATGACTGGAAACAAATAGGTATTATTGAGTAGTGAAGAGTAAGGGTCTTGAGGTTCAACAACTCCTTGAGCTACTGCGTGTAGGTCTATGGGGCAAGCAGATAGATAGATCACTGTTTGACCAAGCTGTTGATTGGAAAAACATTTACAGTTTATCTAAAACTCAAACAGTAATAGGTGTGGTAGAGGATGGTATTAACTCTCTACCTCGGGAATTAATGCCCGGTCGTGAAGTGTTACTTCAGTTCCACTCCTTCGTAGTTCGCAATGCGCAGTATCATAGCATACTCAATAGAGCATTAGGCGATTTAATTGATAGAATTTCGCTGTGCGGGCGAAGACCAATACTTCTTAAGGGGCAGGGCGTTGCGCATTGCTACCGAGAACCCGAGAAGAGACAGTGTGGAGATATTGACCTCTATATTGGCAAGGAACACTTTAATGCAGCCAGTGAACTTATACGTACTTGGGTAGATTCTCAGGGTAGGCAAATGGTAAGTGGGATAAAGGTGGGGCGAAAGGATATTAGCTTTAACTTTCGAGATGTTGCCGTAGAGCTTCACCACACCGCACTGGTGCGTGACGACGCTAGAAGCGAACAAAAGGTACAGGATTGGTCATACGAGATGCTCCATAAAGAGAGATTGGAAAAGCTCAACATTGAGGGTATCATAGTAGATCTACCGCCTGTGAATTTCGATGCTCTATATATCTTCTACCATATGTGGTATCACTTTATTGGCGGAGGGGTTGGATTACGACAGCTGTGCGACTGGGCTAGATACCTGTACACGCATCGTGATACCATAGACCATAATAGGTTAGAGAGAGATCTAAAGATTTTCAAGATGTTAGGGGTGTGGCAAGACTTTGGAGTCTTGATAGTTGAACATATGGGACTACCCGTTGAATACTTCCCGCTATATAGCAAAAGACCAAATATACGGCAAGCTCAAAGGATTCTAGATGTGGTGATACGAGAGGGGAACTTCGGTCTACACGACCCCGTAATGCTACGTAAACCAAAAGGATACACTGCTGGTAAGCTCTGGCGAATATTCTATATCTCAAAGCGAAACTTAAGGTTGCTTCGGATTTTCCCTGCTAAGACCATCATTAGCTACCCCTACTTTCTATTTAATGGTATTGTGGGATTCTTAAAGAAAAGGTAGTAGGATGCCACTGCTACTCTCCAAGAGAGTATATTTTTATTTTACGGGGGGGGAAGTAGATAAATTGCAATAGATAGCAGTTAATAAATGCTAAACTATAAAATTAAGTGGTAGATTATAGTGGTATTAAAAAATAATTTTGATATACTACATAAAGTTCTTAACTTTGTCATACATAAATTATGTAGTAAGGCTCTGCTTATGAACAACAGTTAGAGCTTTGGTAGAATACCCAATAAACTCTTATTTGCTATGATTGAAACAACCCTACACCAATGGCTCGAACACTGGGCAAAGGTACAGCCAAAGGCTGAATTTCTAATATACCCTGACCGTTCATTACGACTTTCATACAGAGATTTTAATTCACGAGTAGATAGATTTGCAAAGGGTTTACTACACATCGGTGTGGGTCACGGCGATAAGGTGGGTGTATGGGCAAAGAACATTCCCGATTGGCTAACACTTATGTTTGCCTGCTCGAAGATTGGGGCTATACTCGTTACAGTAAACACAAATTACAAACGCTCGGAAGTAGAGTATGTGATGCGTAATGCCGATATACACACTATGTGCCTTATGAATGGTTATAGGGATAGCGACTATGTGTCGATAATCAATAAGATAGTCCCTGAGCTTAAGAGTCAGCAGCGTGGATACCTAAAGAGCGAAAAGCTACCGAAACTCAGAAATGTAATATACTTAGGGGCAGAGAAGCACAGAGGTATGTACAATACTGCCGAGTTAAACGTATTAGGTGCTCAGGAGAGTGACCAAAGACTATGCGAGGTAAGCTCAAAGACTACGTGTCACGATGTGGTTAATATGCAGTACACCTCTGGTACAACAGGATTCCCTAAAGGAGTTATGCTCACACACTATAATATAGTAAATAACGGTATGTCGATTGGCGACTGTATGCGCTACACTAACAATGATAAGCTGTTAGTTTGTGTACCGTTCTTCCACTGTTTTGGATGCGTGTTGGGAGTCTGCGCTATTATAACACACGGCGGATCAATGGTAGTGATTGAAGACTTCGATCCGCTAGCCGTTCTCTCTGCGGTGCAGAAGGAGAAGTGCACTGCAATATATGGAGTACCTACGATGTTTGTTGCAGAGCTTAACCATCCTATGTTCGATATGTTCGATTTAAGCTCACTACGTACAGGTATTATGGCTGGAGCACCCTGCCCTATTGAGTATATGAGACAAGTTATCGATAAGATGAACTGCCAAGATATTATAATAGTATATGGACTTACAGAAACCTCACCGGGTATGACAGCCACCACAGTGAACGATCCTATTGAGGTTAGGTGTGAGACCGTTGGACGTGCACTCCCTGATGTAGAGGTTGTGGTGAAGAATCCAGATAGTGGCGAGATTTGTAAAGTGGGCGAGATTGGTGAGATGTGTTGTAGGGGTTATAACGTAATGAAGGGTTACTACAACAATGACGAGGCTACCGCTGCTACAATTGACAGTGAGGGCTTCCTACATAGTGGTGACCTTGGGGTGATGGATAGCGAGGGTTACTTTAGAATCACTGGGCGTATCAAAGAGATGATTATTAGAGGAGGTGAAAATATCTACCCACGTGAAATAGAGAACTTTCTGCTTACCAATCCATCGATTCAAGATGTACAGGTCGCAGGCATACCATCTCCTAGGTATGGTGAGCAGGTAGCAGCTTACGTTATCCTCAAGGCTAATGAAGAGTTATCGCAGCACGACATCGTTGAGTTTTGTCGAGGAAATATCTCACACTATAAGATTCCAAAGTATATATTCTTTGTTGAGCAATATCCGACTACGGCTAGCGGTAAGGTACAGAAATACCTACTTAAGGATATTGGCTTAGAGATTCTCAAGGAACAAGGCATTGAGGTAAGGTAATGGGACATAGAGTTAGTATAGGAAAGTTTATAGTACAGGCAAAGGAATCATTTAGGCGTTGGTCAATGCGAATGGGACTCCCTCTAATGCGACTTGTGCGTAGGTTGCCTCAACAGCAACTCTTATTCATTCTTGCAGTAGTTATTGGGATAGTGGCAGCACTAGTGGGACATCTGCTCAAAGAGGCTATACACGGAGTTCAGGCTATTGCCAATTCATTCTCCTCGATTAGTAATGTAAACTGGCTATACCTTGTATTTCCAACGATAGGTATTGCTCTGACTGTACTCTTTGTGAAGTACATTGTACGAGACAATATTTCGCACGGTGTAGCTAAGATTTTCTATGCCATATCTCGAAATAAATCAAAAATAAAGTTTCACAATACATACTCCTCGGTGGTGGCAAGTTCCACTACTATTGGTTTTGGTGGTTCAGTAGGGGCAGAGGCTCCGATTGTGCTTACTGGTGCAGCTATTGGTAGTAATCTAGGTCAGGCACTTAGGCTAAGGTATAGCCACATTACACTGCTTGTGGGTTGTGGTGCTGCGGCTGCTATTGCTGCGGTATATAAAGCACCTATTGCAGGTTTTGCATTCGTACTCGAAGTACTTATGCTAGAGCTTACCTTTACAAGTGTTGTTCCACTGCTTATCGCCTCGGTAACGGCTGCTACGGTTACATACCTCCTCATTGGTCTAGAGCCATTCTTTGGACACTATACCCCTGTATTTAACCTCGACAACACGCTCTTTTATGCCGCCCTAGGGGTTATAGGAGGAGTGCTGAGTTACTACTTCTCACGAACCACAATGTGGCTTGAGGGTTACTTCAATAGATACAAGAACGTATGGATAAAGGTTATCATCGGTGGTGTGGTACTAGGTGTGCTTATCTTTGTATTTCCACCACTTTATGGTGAGGGATACACCTTTATTGGTGCGCTACTAAACAATAACTCCTCGGAGATATTCAGCCATTCGCTATTCTATGGTATATCTGAGAATATGGGTACACTCGTGCTATATGTCGCAGGGGTACTATTCTTCAAGATAATTGCAATGACACTCACTAATGCCTCGGGGGGTGTTGGTGGTACGTTTGCACCCTCGCTATTCTTTGGTGCACTAATGGGCTATCTATTTGCCATTATATGCAACTACTTCTTCGACGCTAACCTACCAGAGGGTAGCTTTACACTTGTAGGTATGGCTGCTATTATGAGTGGGGTAATGAAAGCACCTATGACATCTATGTTCCTAGTGGCAGAGCTTACTGGAGGTTTTCAACTATTCCTACCGTTGATGCTTGCCTCGGCAGTGTCATTCGCCCTTAGCTACTATATGGAGCCATACTCAATCTACACCAAACAACTTGCCAAACGTGGAGAGCTACTCACACACAATAAAGACGAAAACACCCTTCAATTCCTTAATATTTCTGACTTTATTGAACAGGACTGCATAACAGTACATATTGATGGTAAGTTGCGTGAGTTGATAGAGGCTGTATCGCAATCAAAGCGTAACCTATTCCCAGTGGTAGATAGCAGTGGAATACTTCACGGTGTAATTACACTCGATGATATTCGTGAGGTTATGTTCCAACCAGATAAGTGGGACGCTATGGAGCTAGTAGAGTTTATGAGTGAGACTCCCGAGAGAATCCAAAATAACGAAAATGCACGTAGTATTATCGAAAAGTTCGAGCGTAGTGGTGCTTGGAACCTACCTGTGGTTAGCCCTCAGGGACACTATATCGGCTTTATTAGTAAATCTAGAATGCTAACTGCATACCGTGAACAACTGCAACGTCTTAGCGAGAACTAACTGAGAGTTATATGTAGAATTGGCACACAATTTGAGAAGGACGGGTGAGAAATTTATCTCACTATTAAAATCCTTTTTCAGATGAAAGAACCAAACCAAAAGAGCGGTGGTAAAGCAACCCTAGGGGTAATGACCCTAGCGGTAATGAATATTGCAGCGGTTGTATCGCTAAGAGGTCTACCAGCTGAGGCAACCTATGGACTCAGCTCTGCATTTTACTACCTATTCGCAGCAATTGTATTTCTAATCCCGACCTCGATGGTTGCAGCTGAACTAGCCTCTATGTTTGCGAGTAAACAGGGGGGGATATTTCGCTGGGTTGGTGAGGCTTTTGGGGGACGAGTCGGATTCCTTGCAATATTTTTGCAGTGGGTGCAAAATACGATTTGGTTCCCAACAGTTCTTACATTCGGAGCTGTATCACTAGCTTTTATAGGTGGTAACACCTCTGCATCGAGTGCCATTGCAGATAATAAGTACTACATTCTGATAGTCGTCCTTGCAATATATTGGGCTGCAACCCTTATCTCGCTCAAGGGACTTGGCTGGGTAGGAAAGGTCAGCAAATTCGGAGCAATGGTCGGTACTATTATTCCCGCTGGACTACTTATCATCTTTGGCATTATATACATAGCCTCGGGTGGTCACAATAATATGGATATGAATGGTAGCTTTCTACCTGACCTTACAAAGTTCGATAATCTAGTACTTGCTTCCTCGATATTCCTCTTCTATGGGGGTATGGAGATGATGGGTATTCACGTTATGTCAGTGAAAAATCCAACGAAAAACTATCCAAAAGCTATATTTATTGGAGCTATTGCAACGGTAGCTATTTTCATACTAGGTACATTCTCACTAGGTTTTATAATACCTGCCGATAAGATCAATCTAACGCAGTCGCTACTAGTTGGATTCGACAACTATTTTGAATACCTAAAGATAAGTTGGGCAGGACCTATTATGGCTATTGCACTAGCATTTGGTGTGCTAGCAGGAGTATTGACGTGGGTGGCAGGACCATCAAGGGGTATACTGGTAGTGGGCAAGGCTGGGTACCTCCCGCCATTCTTCCAACGAACCAATAAACAAGGGGTACAGAGAAATATACTACTCATTCAAGGTGGCTTGGTTACACTCTTCTCGCTACTCTTCGTTATACTTCCCTCAGTGCAGACATTCTACCAGATACTCTCGCAACTAACAATCCTACTATATCTGATTGTCTATATGCTAATGTTCTCTGCTGCGATCTATCTTAGATACAAATTTAAGGGCATAGAGCGACCTTTTGCCGTAGGTAATAGAGGTAATCTCTGGATGTGGATTGTTGCGGGTACTGGTTTCTGTGGAGCACTACTAGCCTTTACATTGAGCTTCGTAATGCCTTCGATATTCGAGGGTCAAATCTCAGAGGGGTTATGGTGGGGGGTGCTGCTAGGTGGTAGCATAACTATGATTGCCATTCCGCTGATAATATACAATCAAAGAAAGGCAACGTGGCGTGATCCTAAGAGTGATTTTGAACCATTCGAGACAAAGTAGTGAAATGGGACGGTAATTGAGATATTAATATCTCGGGTGGGTTTAGAGTTGCCGTCCCTCTACTTTCAATTTAGATAATCTAGAGTCTTGTAACTCTTATTGATAGCCCTAGGGGCAAGTTCTTTTGATAACTATCCTGCAAATATAGCTCCGAGAAATCAATTTCGACTCTACTTCCGAAAATTTGACTAACCAAAGTATGAGCAAGTAACGCAGAAAAACCCATTGAATATAGGCTCAGCAGTAGGAATGAACCACTCTTTTGGCTCAAGAGTTCCTCGCACAGACTAAGCATCTCATATATATTTTCCTCCAAAACCCACTTCTGTCCATCTGTGCCACGTCCATAGGCTGGCGGATCTAGCACAATAGCATCGTAACTATTACCTCGCCTAAGTTCACGCCTAGCAAAGTCAAGTGCATCATCGGTTATATAGCGTATAGATGTAATACCTGAAACCTCAGCATTCTCTCGTGCCCATATATTCACTGCCTTTACTGAGTCAAGATGGGTGACCTCCGCACCAGCGAGAGCTGCTGCAATTGATGCACCACCGGTATATGAAAACATATTCAGCAGTTTACAACTACCAAGAGCTGCGATTCGCTGTTGGATAAAATCCCAATTTGTTGCCTGTTCGGCAAATACACCCACGTGCTTGAAAGAGGTGAGTCCCATCCTTAACTTAAGGGTACCATACGCCATCTTTCGCTGTATCCACCACTGTTCAGACGCACCACTCTTCATACTCCAACTCCCCTTTTCTCCATCTTTGGATGCACCCCGATGGAATGATGCTGATGCCATATCTCCCCACTGCTGCTCCGAGAGTGTAGCACGCCATATCGCCTGAGGTTCAGGGCGAATAAGGATATTAGTGCCGAAACGCTCAAGTTTGTAACCCTCGCCTGAATCAATCAATTCATATTGGTTGGTATCCCACTGCGGAGTGTGAAGTGATATGTGCATAGTTTTCGTGGTTAAATGTCTGCAAAGAGATATAATTTATGCAAAAGTACTAAATTATTTAACATAAATCACTATCTTTGTACGTTGTATTTATATAAAATGTAACTTGTTATCATAAATTAAAATATGAAAAGAAAGATATATCTTACACTCTCTGCAATATTTATGCTCTTTAGCCCTATTATTGCAAATGCTCAGATTCCGGACCTAACTCCAGAGCAAATCGCCCAACTAAGCGCAATGCAAGGAGGTAGTAGACTGGCAATTGATAGCCCTACAAGTGCATCAACTCCATCTTCGACCACTGACCAAGAGCGTGTCTATGTTGTAGAGTCAAATACAGACACAAGAGACGAGCTAATCGTAGATGAGGATGTAAGTTTAGCGATATATGGCCGTGATATGTTTGCTAGAGAGAATCTAAGCTTCGCACCATCATTTAGCATACCAACCCCTAGTAACTACATAGTGTCGACTGGCGATGAGCTAATTGTGGTAATTTGGGGAGCAGCAGAAGCTGAGTATAAACTAAAAGTGTCTCCGGAGGGGACCATCACAGTTCCTAGAGTTGGGGTGATAAATGTCGGAGGGCTTACTATTGAGGCTGCTGAAAGCTTAATCAAATCAAAATTTGAGAGATCTTTCAATGGACTTGATATAGGAGAGACAAAGATAAAGGTTACTCTTGGTAACTTTCGTTCGATAAATGTTAATATCGTTGGCGAGGCACTAGTACCGGGATCATATACACTGCCGTCACTAGCAACCGTTTTCAATGCAATTTATGCGGCTGGTGGGGTTAGTGATATTGGTAGTCTTCGTGATATTAAGCTATATAGAGCAGGAAAACTAATCGGTACGCTGGATGCCTATGATTACCTTATTAACGGTGATAGCTCCATAGACCAAAGACTTGAGGATGGCGACCTAATTGTAGTGGCTCCGTATCGTAGCGTTGTGGAGATTATCGGTAATGTTCGTCGCCCAATGCTCTATGAACTAGGCCGTGAACAAAACCTACAAGAAATTATTGACTACGCTGGCGGATTTACTGGTGACGCATACTCAGAAACCCTGACTGTTAGTCGTAGTGCTGGCGGTAAACAACTTACACTGCACACTATCCAAAAACCAGATTACGAAAATTTTATACTATTCGACAAAGACGTAGTGACAATCGGCAAAGTAGTGGATAAGTACGAGAATAGAGTTACTATTGAGGGTGCTGTATGGAGAGCTGGTGACTATGAGCTGTCAGAGGATATGTCTACTGTTAAGGCTCTTGTTCAAAGCGCACAGGGACTACGTGATGACGCATTTGCTGGTAGAGCGCATATCATTAGAACTAGACCTGATCTTAGCATTGAGTTTATTCCTATTAATCTAGCAGCAATATTGATGGATACGGAACCAGATATTGAGCTTCAAATGGACGATAAAATTGTTGTTACCTCGATAAACGATATGCAAGAGGGTAGAACAGTTACCATTACAGGCGAGGTGAATGTTCCTACTGTGGTAAACTATGGCGAGGGAATGACACTCAATGACCTTATACTAATGGCTAGGGGGCTTAAGGAATCAGCTTCGCTTGCACGTATCGAAATTGCTCGAAGGGTTGTGGATCAATACAAGACTGTAACTGATGATGTAAGGGCAGAGATTATGTACTTCACAGTACCTGAAGACCTTACACTAAATAAAGAAGTTGCTGAATTTAAACTAAAACCATTCGACATTGTATTTGTTCGTAAATCTCCGGGGTATATCAATCAAAGAATCGTTACTGTACACGGTGAGGTGAACTTCGACGGAAACTATGTACTGCAAAAGGCTGGAAGTAGGCTATCGGATATCGTTAATCTAGCGGGTGGTCTCACTGATGGTGCTTATCCAACAGGAGCAACTCTTCAAAGACTATTTACTGACGTGGATGCTAGAAGAGAAAGCTCACTGGCTGCACTTGCTGATGTTGCTAGACGTGAGGCTCTAAACCGTGAAGAAAAGCTATCACGCATCGAGGAGATATATACAGCTGTTGGTAGCTTCTATAATGTGGGCATTGAACTGGAAAAGGCTTTGGAAAACCCGGGGTGCGAGTACGATATAATACTTCGTGAGGGCGATAAACTCTTTATCCCAACATTTAGCAATACAATTACAATTAGCGGTGCTATTTACTACCCTACCACCACTACATATCTCAAGAACTTAACTGTTCGTGACTATATTAAGTACGCTGGAGGATATAGCATAGAGGCAAAGCGCAAACCATTTGTAATCGAGATGAATGGTATGGTTAGAGCGGCTAAGATGTCATACCGTCCAGAACCGGGCGCACAGATAATTGTACCTTATCGTAGATATGTGGAACCACTCGATGCACAAACTTGGATAACTGTATCTGCTGCGGTTACTACAATGGCATCTGTTGCACTAGCAGCTCTTAAATAGAGTATAAAAAAGAGTTGGTATTTCAGTGCATAGGTTAGTATATAACATAGGGATACATCTATTTATTGCAGTGGTCTATCTTCTGCAACCGCTTAACTCTAAGTTAAGAAAAATGGTTGCAGGACGTAGAGCACAACGAATTACAGCTAAGAATCAAGGTGATGTTATAGTTATTCACTGTGCGTCGCTCGGTGAGTTTGAGCAGGGAAGACCACTGATTGAAAAGCTAAGGGTACGGTATCCTAGTGCGAGGTTAGTGCTAACATTTTTCTCTGCCTCGGGCTATGAAATTAGAAAGAATTACACTGGCGTAGATGAGGTCTACTACCTACCATTTGATACCGCTGGTGGAATGCGCAAGTTCTTCTATGAACTGAAACCTTCGATGTGCTTTATCATAAAGTATGAGTACTGGTATAATATGCTAGCTACTCTCAATCGTCTTGGAACTAAGGCGTATATAGTCTCGGCTATATTCCGTCAGGACTCTATATTCTTTAAAAACAAGTTAGGTTTTGGTAAGTTTTATCGAGATATACTAAATCGTTTCACTAAGATTTTCGTACAGGATTCAGCCTCAGAGGAACTACTAAGTAGCATAGGTATTGGTGAGGGTAGGGTCATAGTAGCCGGCGATACTAGATTTGATAGGGTTGCGAAGTTAACAACCGAGGCAAAGGATATAGAGTTAGTAGCAAGATTTACTGAGCAAGTAGATCCTTCTCAGAAAGAGAGAGAAAGTGTAACTGTGGTATGTGGTAGCACTTGGGCACAGGACGAAGAACTACTCATTGAGGTAATGAAAGAACGCCCTAGGTGGAAATTTATTATTGTTCCGCACGAGATCTCAAATAGTGAGATTAAGCGACTGATGGAGAGCAGCGGACGAAAGGCTGTGAGATATTCTCAGGGTGAGTTAAGTGGTGATGAGAGTCTACTTATAGTTGACACTATCGGACTTTTGAGTTCTATATATAGATATGGTAGTGTTTCGTATATCGGTGGTGGATTTGGTGCTGGCATCCACAATACCCTTGAGGCGGCAGCTTGGGGATTACCCGTTATATTTGGAACGAAGTACCATAAATTTAGAGAGGCGGTAGGTCTAATTAAGTGTGGTGCTGCCCGTTCTATCTCCAATGGTGATGAGCTGTTAGATTCCTTAGACTACTACCTATCAGAGGAGGGTAACAACTTCGGTGCAGTTGCTCGAGAGTATGTCGAGAGGCATTTAGGTGCATCAGAAATGATACTAAAGACTATTGAGTAAGTTCTTAGTCTTGTTCACAAAGAGATCTAAGTAACTCTATTGTTTGAGCTACGGGAAGTCCCACCACGTTATGAAATGAGCCTTTAAACTCCACTATACCAATAGTTCCAATCCACTCCTGCGCCCCATAAGCCCCTGCTTTATCCATAGGCGAAAAGTTTTCTACATAGTAATTGATTTCACTATCGAGTAATCTACGGAAGGTTACATCGGTCTGAACTGAAATTGTCTTTAAGCTAGATTCAGTACGAAGTGTTACGGCTGTAATAACCGAGTGCGAGCGACCACTAAGTGCTCTGAGCATTCTAATGGCATCATCACAACTAGTAGGCTTACCCAACACCTCGCCTTCGAGTACAACAATAGTATCGGCAGTTAGCAAAACCTCGTTTGGTTGAATTCTATTAGAATATCCACTACTCTTTAGTTCAGATAGATACGCTGCAACGTTCTGAGCACTTAGGTCATTTGAAAAGACCTCCTCAACTTCAAAATCTGTTGCAAGTTGTATATTGTAGCCTATGCCCTCGAGTAGTTCACGACGACGAGGAGATTTACTCCCAAGTAGAATTGTATCTATCTTTGCCATTAATGCTGTACCTCCATAATATATAGCTTATCGCCTCTACGCACTAGTTCTGGCGTGGCAATTGAACATAAAACACCCTTCTGGGCAACCTCCACGCTCTTAAGCTCGACTCTCACCTCTTTGAGCACCATCTCTAGTGCCCCTGTTGTAGCTCCGATAAAAACGAGTTCATCGCCTAGTTTAATATCGTGTGCCTCTAACTTTATCTCAGCCACGCCAATAGCTCCAAAGTAATTAGTAACCTTACCTGCGTATATCTTTCGACGAGTTGCTGAACTACCGTATGAGTTTGTCCACTGGCCTAATTGATGTCCTAGGTAGTACCCCGACCAGAAATCACGGTTAAAAACCCTGCGTAATCTCTGTTGAAGATTATCGGCTAGCTCGGGTGTAAAGCTTTCACCACATACTGCCTCAACAGCCTCACCATAACACTCCGATACAGTGCGAACATACTCTGCTCCACGTGCTCTACCCTCAATCTTTAAGACTCGCACTCCAGCAAGAAGTACCTTATCGATGAATTCGATTGTACATAGATCCTTTGGCGACATAATATACTGATTATCTATCGCTAGTTCTGCTCCCGTCTCTACATCACGAACCTCGTATTTTCTTCGACATATCTGTCTACAAGCTCCTCTATTTGCGGATTTCCACGCCTCGTGCAGACTCAAGTAACACTTGCCGCTGACTGCCATACACAGCGCACCGTGAACAAACATCTCTATTTTAATTAGTTCACCACGTGGACCACGAATATTCCTGTTCTGTATCTCATCATATATATAACGCACCTTATCCAGCGACAGTTCACGAGCCAAAACCACTACATCAGCATAGGTTGAATAGAACTCAACAGCCTCGATATTTGAAATATTCAACTGGGTGGAGAGGTGAATTTCGACACCTGCACGATGCGCCTCGATAAGTGCAGCTTGATCTGAAACAATCACAGCAGAGACTCCCTGCTCCTTTGCCGCCGCTACCACCTCACGCATATACCCTAAGTCCTCGTCATAGAGTACTGTGTTAATTGTCAGATAACTCTTCACTCCACTCTGCTTACACCTACTTACAATAGTTGCAAGGTCGTCTAACGAAAAATTCACGCTCGATGCCGAACGCATATTCAAACCCTGAACTCCAAAGTATATGGCATCAGCACCACCTTGAATGGCTGCCGAGAGTGACTCCCAACTCCCAACTGGGAGCATTAACTCGATTTCCTTACGCTCAATACCCACAATATATACTAATTATAAGTCAATCTTCTCCACTCTAGCTTGGTGTCTTCCACCCTCATAGTCAGTTGCAAGGAACGCCTCTACAACCTTAGCACACTCTATCTCTTCGATAAAACGACCGGGTATTGAACATACGTTAGCATCGTTGTGGAGTCTTGCAAGTTTTGCAATTTCTTCATTCCAACATATTGCAGCACGAATACCCTTATGGCGATTGAGGCTCATAGATATACCATTGGCTGAACCACAGAATGCGAACCCAATAGTCGCCTCACCCTTTAGAATCGCCTCAGATAGTGCGTGACCATACTCTGGATAGTCCACCGACTCAGAGGAGTGGCACCCCAAATCCTTCACAGCATACCCCAATGAGATTAGGTAACCCGCCACAAACTCCTTCATCTCAAATCCACCGTGGTCAGCTGCCAGTGCAATAACTCTATTATCTTCCATTGTAATCTGGTTATTTAGTATTAAATTATTAAATAAAATATCTTTTTAGTATTAAAGACTCTCTATGTGTAGCCCCGACGGGAATCGAACCCATATCAATGGTACCGGAAACCATCATTTTATCCATTAAACTACGGAGCCATATACAGATTTGCGGCACAAAATTAGCTAAAAAAATGGAAAAACTCTTAGCCATATAACAATTACCGCAATTATCGTGTTATTTGCTCGATTAATCAACAGCAAATTGAACTACTCTGTTATAGTACGTTAAGAAGCTGCTCCTTTATCTTCTCTAGCTCATCCTTCATCTGAACCACTACCCTCTGCATACCACTATGGTTAGCTTTACTGCCTAACGTATTAACCTCACGACCTATCTCCTGCGAGATAAAGCCTAGCTTTCTACCAACCTCACCATCACTTGTTGCAACTTCACTGAAGTACTTTAGATGTTGACTTAATCGCACCTTCTCTTCGGTGACATCAAACTTTTCGAGGTAATATATAATCTCTGCCTCGAATCTATTGTTATCGACTGTAACTGCTGCCTTGGATAGGTTTTCATTAAGGCGTGCCTTTACTGTTTCAATGCGCTCTCCTTCGAATTCCTTTACCTGCTCAAGTAGAGTTGCAATGGTATCTATCCTTGAGAGTATATCCTGAATTAAGACCGCACCCTCCTGCTCTCTGAATTGCTTATGAGAGGCTAGTGTCTGCTCGACCGCTCTTAAAATTAGCTCACCATCACCCTCCACAAGTTCATTTCTGCGCTCTGCTACAACCTCTGGCATACGCATAATCACAGGTAATAACTGCTCATTGGTAAGCTCTAAGCCTGCTTGCTGTGATGCTTCACGAATATCGGTGAGATAACCTGCGAATAACTCACGGTTAATACCTCCTGATACTACTCTACTCTCGGTTGATAGCGATATATTCAGCTCAGTCTTACCCCTTACAACCCCCGCAGATACCGCCGAACGAATTTGCGATTCAAACGGTCGACACCAATGTGGAAGCCTTAGTGATAGATCCAACGACTTACCGTTAAGCGATCTTACCTCTACTGTTATAGTTCCGATAGATAGCTCGCACTTTGAACTACCATAGCCTGTCATTGATCTTACTTTCATAGGTTTTATATCTTACTTGTTTTTAGAAAATTTTTAACGCTCACCTCCGTTTAGTATCCCTTTACCCTAAAATCCTTATTAGGAACCTTTAGTGTATAGCTTTTACCACTCTTATTTTCATACTCATAGGAACGAATCCACGGATTAAGCATCCTTAATATCTTATAGTTTGTACCATACTTCTGGGCAACCTCGGACCAGTTAATATCTTGGTGCGAGACTTCGACAGTGTAGTAGTTCTCAAATGGCATTTGAATATTCTCTGGGCGGAGTTTAAATCCATATTTCGATGGATTTTCGCTCACTAACTTCATCGATAGTATGCGATAGATATAGCGTGCAGTCTCCTCGGGTAGGAAGAGGTCGTAGTAGTTATTCACTCCCTGTGTCTCCGCTCTACGTGAAACACCTGCCATACCCACATTATATGACGCAGCAGCTAATGTCCAATTCCCAAACCTATTGTACGCATTTTTCAGATACTTTGCTGCTGCTTCAGTTGCCAGCTCAACATTGAACCTTAAATCTACGTTATCACCTGTCTCGATACCATACTCCTTTGCCGTGCCTTTCATTATCTGCCACAAACCCGAAGCACCAACAACAGATATAGCCTCTGGATTTAAGCTACTCTCGGCCATAGCCAAGTACTTAAAATCCTCTGGTATACCATACTTTCTAAGGATTGGTACTATAACATCAAACCAACGCTCTTGCGCCCTGAGGGTTAATATCGTACGAGAGTGCATATACATCGTAACGCCCATCTCTCGCTGGAGCGATTCAACTACATCGGGATAGTTAAGTGGCACACTCTCGCCCGCAAAGTTTAACTCCTCAGGCGGTGTGATAAAGAATACGTTTGCAGCAGTTTCTACTGTCGAGGACTGTTCCTGACTATCAATATCTGAGGATCTCTGTTGAGCTGTCGAACAGCTGATTGAAAGTAGCGAAAGAATAGTAATAAATGTAGTTCTCATTATCAAAGTTTATATAAAATAATATATGTAGTTGTTAAGAATATAAATACCATCAAGAAGTATCTTAATACTTTTATTGGTATAAATTTAGAGTACTTCGTAGCAAAGTATGCACCAATTATATTGCCTATACTGTGTATAAGCCCATAACTCCAATTGATTTGATTATTATATGCAAACACTGCAATTGCAAAGATAGTATAGAGTAGCACTACGAAGCCCTTAAGCGCGTTTGCCGATAGTAGGTCATAACCCAAACCCATAATAAATAACATAAGGAAGAGATAGCCTATGCCAATATGAAATGCACCGCCATAAAAACCTATACCCAGAAGTAGGAGGTAGTGGTAGTGCTTTGGCGCAACTCTTATGAGTTTACCATTTATTGCCTTGGTTGGATCATATATCAGCATTATTAACATTAGACTCAATACAATACATAACAACACTGCAAAAAGCGTTGAATTTATAGAACTTGCCACCTGACTCCCAATAATTGAGCCTATGATAGTCGGTACCGATAGCCTAAGTCCTAATCGCCAATCAAGCAGACCCTGCCGATGGAAACCAACGGACATTGTAACAGTTTGAAAGAGAACCGAAATTCTATTTGTTGCATTAGCAATAGGTAGTGGCATACCTAACATCGAGAAGAGTGCTATGGTGATTGACGCACCAGCCCCTGCAAAGGTATTTATCACCCCTACTATAACCCCAGTAAGTATTATAAGTCCAACACTCCATATCTCCAAATTCATATCCACTGATAACCTCCTGTTTTGAAAAGTGTTGCTATAAAATTTCAAATTTATCGGCATCGAGATATGCCGCAAAGCCCTCTCTATAACCATTCAGCTCATCGATGGTGAGCTGTGCGGTGATAGTTTGCACCATATATGGCTCCGCCTCTGCCATAGCCTCACCTCTGAAGTTAAGTATTACAGAATCACCCGAATACCTATTCTTCGGATCCTCTCCTACTCTATTCACGCCAATGCAATAACATTGATTCTCAATGGCACGAGCACGTAGTAACGTCTTCCACGGGTAGCTACGAACATCTGGCCAAGAGGCTATAAATATAAGCAAATCATAGTCATTGGCCCCACGTGAGAATACAGGAAAGCGTAAATCATAACAAATCAATGGACATATTCTAAAGCCACGGTACTCGATGATTAATCGCTCGCTGCCCCTTTGGTAGAAGTTATGCTCGCCCGACATTCTAAATAGATGACGCTTGTCATAGGTCTTAATCTCGCCACTGGGGTGGGTAAAATACAGGCGGTTGTAGTATCCCTCCCCCTCTTGGATAGCAGCTGAAAAGATAATCGCCTTATCGTGCTGAGTGGCAAGATGCTTAACCGTCTCAACAATAGTTCCACTATTGGGTTCGGCTATACGTTCTGGCGACATAGAAAATCCTGTGGCAAACATCTCGGGTAGGATTACTAAATGAGCATCAGATTTTGCAATATAACTTGCTACTCTATCTAGGTTACTGGCTGTATCTTCCCAAGTTATATCGCACTGAATCGCTGCGACCTTAAGGCTATTTTCTGGTTTCATCTTTTGATTTAAGTTAGGGGTAAAATAGGGTAAAAACGCAATTGAGCCCAAAAATAGGAAAAATTTTGGTAACTTTGCGCCATCTAGTGTAGATTTATAACTTCTTTTTACTTTATAAAGGTGCTTTTTTTATCTATCGCTATAATACTTAATCAAATAAAAACTATGGAGATCGGAAGAACAAATAAACTGGAAATCGCACGCCAAACCCCACAAGGGCTCTACCTTATCGACAGCGAGGAGCAGGAGGTGCTACTACCTAATAGATATATTCCAGAGGAGCAGACCGAGGGATGGGCAATAGGAGACAGCGTTGAGGTGTTCCTCTATATGGACTCCGAAGATAGATTAGTTGCGACTACCGAGACTCCAAAACTTGAGGTGGGAGAGCTTGCTGCACTTGAGGTTGTGGCATCGACTCGTATAGGTGCATTTGTAGATTGGGGACTACCCAAAGATCTCTTAGTTCCGCACGCCAATCAACTACGTCCGCTTAGAGAGGGAGAGTTGATAATGATTGCCGCATATCTCGATAATACGACTAAGCGTATAGTTGGGACAATGAAGCTCAATAAGCTATATAATAACGATGAGCTAACAGTATCAGTAGGAGATAAGGTCTCAATAGTTGTTGCACAGCGTAGAGATATTGGGTTTAGAGTTGTTATTAACAATACACACTGGGGTATGATATATGACTCACAGATATTTAGTGAGATATACCTTGGCGATAAATTAGAGGCGTGGGTAACAAAGATTACCGAAGATGGACGTATAGACCTTAGTCTACAACAGCGTGGATTTGATCAAGTGAAGGTCTCTTCAGAGGCACTTCTAAAGCTGTTAGAGGAGCAGAATGGAGTAATTGAGGTTGGCGATAAGAGTGAGGCTGGTGACATACAACTCTATACGGGAATGAGCAAAAAGACCTTTAAGCGTGCTGTGGGGTATCTACTGGCGGCTGGAAAGGTCGAAGCAAAGGAAAAGAGTGTACTACTAAAGAAGTAAGGTAAATTGGCTACTGTGGTAAAATATCTATGGCTACTGGCACTAGCATTGACCCCTCTGGCAACACCTGAACTTAGGGCACAGCAACTTAGCGATAGCGTAGAGTTTGGCACTAAGTCAATAGATATTCAAGAGGTTACAGTTAGAGCTAGCCGCAAGCAGTATGATAGA
Organism: uncultured Rikenellaceae bacterium; assembly: GCA_964371395.1. Taxonomy (GTDB): domain Bacteria; phylum Bacteroidota; class Bacteroidia; order Bacteroidales; family Rikenellaceae; genus Mucinivorans. Next base: position 37,921 of record CAYJLU010000006.1, read on the forward strand.
GATAGCCCCGCAGTTAGGCTAGTAAAGAGACTTATAAAGAGTAGGGATAGCTTATCTCCATTTAGGCAGCACAAAAATATAGAGTATCAAAGATATGAACGTATTGTTATCTCAATGGACGATTTCCAGTCCATTGACTCGACAAACTCACTCTACTTTCTCAATCAATACACCGAACTAAACCCTAAAACAGGTAAGGTTATACTCCCTATATCTCGCAAAGAACGAGTTCTACTTTCACGCCTTTCTCGTGGGGAATTATTCAGTCGAGATACTCTACTGTACTATAACTCACAGGGAGTTGACGACCGTTTTTCTGACGGGACAATCTTAATGTTTATCAATGAGATGGTACCTGAGGTTAACATCTACGATAACTTCGTGTACTTAGCTGGGCGACAATTAATCTCACCATTGGCAACCGACGCGTTTAACTTCTATAAATATCACCTTCACCCCGACACAATCACCTATAATGGTCTAAGTGCGGTTACTTTAGAGTTCTTTCCATTCTCTAAACACTCACTGAGTATGCGTGGCGAACTAACTGTCATTATAGATACACTACATACCGCACTACCCTATGTTGCTGAGGTGAGTATTGGTTTACCAAAGACTGCCGATGCCAACTTTATCTATAACCTTTCAATCGAGCAACAATATAGACTAGACAGCAGCGGTATAGTCACGCTAGAAAAAGATGATATAAACTTTGATCTCTCGCCTATGGAGGCTATGCCCGGACTCAACCTCAGTCGTTTGAATATATACTCTGGTTACGACTTCTCGCCGAAAGATAAAACGCCTACTACTTCGCACTATACATTTGACGACAAGGAACTCCAGAGCTACTATAAGTTCACTGGGCAGGATAAAGAGATCGCTAAGGTCACAAAATTGCTACGAGAGCGAAACCTATGGACGCTATTTGAGGAGGCTCTATTGATCTTTACTGAAGGTTACTACCAAACTGGCAAGAAGAGCTATTTTGATATTGGCCCGATACCTAAATTTCTCACAGGAAATTCCGTCGAGGGCACTCGCCTAGCATTGGGAGGTATGACCACGCCTAATCTATCGAAACACCTATTCTTTGATGGGCTTGTGGCGTATGGATTCAGCGATAGTAGATGGAAGGTTGACCTGTCGTTGGAGTGGAGTTTTATACCAAAAAAAGTAATATACAAAGAGTTTCCTATACACTCCCTAAGGGCAACGTATAGTAATGATATTCATAAATTTGGCGAGAATTTTGATCTTGCCAATACCGAGACTGTACTATCTTGGGCTAAACGCTCTGGTGACCTTAAACTAACCTATGTCGAGCTATTTCAACTTCGATACGCCAGAGAGTGGGAAAACAATATGAGTTTGATGCTATATGCCAGAAACTATAATACCTCACAAAGCTCAAATTTTTCATTTCTCAGTGATCCACTTCTTATGCCATCATACAGAATGACCGAGTTTGAAGTGAGATGGCGATACGCTCCGGGAGAGAAGTTATACCAAACTAGACGTAGTCGACGCAACCTCAACAAGTATATTCCAACCTTTGAGTTAAGTCACAGCGTTGGCATCAAAGGGCTGTTGGATGGTCAGTATAGCCAAAACATTACGGAGTTAAGTGCAATGGGACGCATTAACCTCCAGCCACTAGGGTATGCCGATGTGAAGGGTGCAGTAGCAGTGGAGTGGAATGAGGTACCATATATGCTACTACCTCATCCTAAGACTAACCTAACGTACTTCTCTGGTAATATTAGTAGTTTCTCATTAATGCTACCACTAGAGTTCCTCTATGATAGAAGTGCGTATCTAGGGGTGGACTATCACCTAGATGGACTTATTACCAGTCGCATACCACTAATAAAACACCTAAACCTCCGTGAGATTATTACATTTAGGGCTATCTATGGTGAACTCTCAGATAAGAACAACCCACAGCTCAATAGCTCTTTACTACCATTTCCACAAGGTGCTAAACCAATAGGCTATGCTCCATATATGGAATTAGGCGTAGGAGTCGACAACATTCTGTCGTTTTTCAAAATAGAGTACGTCTGGAGATTAAATTATCTCACTCCGGGTACTAGTTCGGGTGCTATACTTTTTGACTTTTATTTACAGTTCTAGGCCATCTAAATCCTACGATACGACTTCTAATTTTAAGGCAAACTATCGAATAAATAGAGACCATTGCAAGACTTATGTTTTGCTCCG